>CAILBQ010000542.1 GCA_903832475.1 uncultured Acidobacteriota bacterium
CGGTGAAGAAATGGGGATCCTGCGCTGAACGTTTCATGGCGTCGGCTACTGGAGGATGCTTCGATGCCTCACCGGTCAGCGGGATGGGCGCGATATCGATGCCCGTAACGTCGATGGCATTGGCCGCGCCGTCGGCAGGCACGGTGCGCACTTCAATCTCCGCCACGCCTGGAATGACCAGCGGCGGACGGACCGTCACCAGCAGGCGATAAGGTCCGGCCGAGCCTTCCGCATAGATGTCAGGGCTGCCCACGTGCGCCTGCGCGGAGCGAAGAAAGAACACTGCGAAGATTGCGGCCAACAAAACCCAGCGGCTTGCCTGCCTTCGATGTGAGTACCAAGGAAGACTAACGCTGCAACTCACGCATCCACCTTCCCAGCTTGACGCCGAGCCACGTGCTTACCGAGGCAAAGAGCATGGCCAGCAGCAAGCCTGTCCATAAAGTTGCGCCCTGCTCGGGATTCCAGAACTTGCGCAAGACGTCATAGGAAGTCGGCGGCATGCTGTAGTCGAAGTACATGGTCCCGAAGAAGCGATTGGCGGCGGCCGGCGTCATCAGAAAGCTGGCAAAAGGCCATTCCGCCGCAACCAGGGGCAGAACGAAGACGGGGCCGGTGATCAGAGCGATCAGCCACGGCTTCCAGGTCTGCGTGCGTGTCCAGAGCAGGTCAAGGTGAAATGCTGGCACCAGCAGCAGGATGGGGAACTTCGGCGGAATGAAGGTGGTGACCATGTGATACACCGGCCCCAGCTTGGGCTCGGCCGGGAAAAGGGGCAGGATGAGGATGGCGCCGATGACAAACACGGTGTAGATGGCCGCTGTCCAGGTGCAGGCCCAGCGGTTGCGCGACGACACCCAGAGCACGGCGAACATGGTCGGCATGCCGATGGCCATCGTTTGATAGGCCAGCGCACCGTGCAGCGAAACATCCCAGGTGTACTCCATGCGGAAGAACATCTGGAAAACGACCATCAGGCCGCCGACATAGAGCAGCAGCCATTGCAGTTGGCGCGCAATAGTATCGTTGCCGGCCTGGCGGGCGCGGTTCATGGCGCCCAGCAGCAGCATCAGCGTGCCGACGGAGACGGCGAAGACGCCCAGCATGAGCAGCGTGTGCGGCGGACTGATGATCTTCACGTCGAGGCCGTACGCGTTATGCCACCAGTTATCGAAGGGCGCGGAGGTCATCATGGCGATGCCGCCCCACGACGCGATGAAAGCTCCCAGCGGCGCATGCAGCCCGAAGATTTCGACCGACGAGGCGGTCAGCTGCGCCGGTTTGCGGAAGCTGGTGTACAGCACCAGGTAGCCGCAGGAAATGGCGGCCAGCACGCCGCAGGCATAGATGGCCATGTGCGCCGGCGTCCAGAAGCTGTCCCGGCCGATCGACCGATGCCATGAGACATCCCAGTGCGCGCCAATCGAGACCGACGTCACCGCCAGTACGGCACACCACAGGTACCACGGGATAGAACGGGTGGACTCGGTCGCCTCGGTGCGAAGCGCGGTGCTGTTCCAGGTAGTCGCCATCGTGCCCTCTTTTTCTTCATCTTACCTGCGACTCGATGCGGAATGCGCAGTCTTGTTGCCGCATATTCGCCAAACTTCAAAAGCCGGGCGATGGAGAGAGTTTTCGCGATTCATTTAAGATGGTTTGTCCGCAAAAATCGGTTTTCCAGCCGCGTTGCGCAAGCGCCGCCAAGGCGACCGGTACGAAAGGCGAATCATCGGTGGCAGTCTTGGTATCCCCCCTCTCGCAGAAGAAGGTTTTCAGGGCCATTTTCGGAGTTCTCCTGGTGGCTTCAGTTGTTGCCAGTCCAACTTTGGAGCGCGCGGTACGCGCCCAGACGCAGGCTCCAGAGTCCCTGGAGCACACCGCGCCCGCCGCGCTGCACAGTCTCTCCGGTACCGTGCACAATGCCGCGGGGTCCGCGGTCAAAGGCGCGACTGTCCTGCTTGAATCCGCCAACGGCAAGCTAGCGGCGGCGACGGACCTTCAAGGCAAATTCAGCTTTGCCGCGATGCCTGCGGGTTCGTATAAGCTGTCCGTTCATCTTGATGTCGACCTGGGCGGCCCCGTGACTCTGGCCGCCGCTCAGCCGATCTCGCTGCCGGCCAACTCTAACGGACTTTCCATCACTCTGCCCGTGTACGATGCCAAGTCGTCTGCTGCGCTGCCGGCGTTAACGCTTGCGTTTTTGCCCTCGATCAGTGCCCAGACCGCGGAGGGTGCGCAGTCGGCCAACTCCGGCGGAGAACAGCTCTCCGGCAAGGAAGTCAGCAGCCTGCCGTTGAATAAGCGCGACTTCAGCCAGCTTCTCCTGCTTGCCGCCGGCACCATGACCGACGCCAACGGAGCCACCAACTTCACCGCGCAGTTTGCGATTAACGGCCAGCGCGGCGTCGAAGCCGTTTTCGCCCAGGATGGCTCAGACATCAGCGACCCGGAAATGGGCGGCGCTACGTTTTCGAATTTCAACGTCGATGCTGTGCAGGAAATCCAGTCGCAATCGGGCTGGATGCCGGCCGAGATCGGCCGCGGCGCCGCTGGGTTCACCAACATCATTACGCGCTCGGGATCAAGCGGTTTCCACGGGTCCATCTTTGAATTCGTTCGCAACTCTGCCTTTGACGCGCGCAATTACTTCGACCATGCCACGCCGGAAACTCCCGGCCGTATCCCACCCTTCCGCCGCAATGAATTCGGGTTCACCAATGGCGGCCCAATCAACATTCCGCATCTCTACGACGGCCGCAAGAAGACGTTTTACTTCGGCCAATACCAGGGCTTTCGCCAGGTGCTGGGCACTACTCAGGTCTTTCCCGTTCCGGCCGTCAACCAGCGCCCCGACCCAGCCTGCGCCGCCGACTGCACCGTGCAGGACACGGTCAGCTACAAGCAGTCCGATGGAAGCTCCACGACCGACGTGCTCAACGTTCCGGTCAACAACGCCATCCTACCCGTCCTGAAACGCTACCCGCTGCCCGACCTTGCGACCGGCGCCTTCGGCGCGAACACCTATGCGACGTCTTCCAAGGTGACCACCAACGCCAATCAGTTCTCTCTCCGCCTGGACCACGCCATCACCGCGAAAGACCAGTTCTTTACGCGTTTCAACTTCGACAACCTGTATGGCCCCACCACCAATCCAGACCAGACCGCAATCGACCCATCCTTCGGCGTCATTTACAAAGACCACCAACGTAATTTCGTTGCGACGTGGACGCACAGCAGCTCGCCCAACCTGGTCTTCGAATCGCTGATCGGCGTTACCCGCAGCACTCCGGGCTTCACCACGCCGAATCACGTCGATCCTGCCGTCAAGTTCAACGATGGCTTATATGAAGCGTTCAATGCAGCAGCCGGATCGGTAATGCAGTCCTACGGCAATCTTTTTCACGGCCGCGAGCTCGTTACCTGGACCCACGGCGGGCACGTAATCAAGGCTGGCGTCGAAGCCCGCCTCAATCGCGACACCACTTATTTCGGCATAAGTCCCAACGGCGAATACGACTTCGGCGGCGGATCGGCGTACTCAACCGTCGCTATCACGTCGGCCAGCGGCACGCACGATGTGCCTTACGGCAGCCTGCTTCCCGATACCGTCAGCGGATTCCTCACCGGCAGCCCAGCCGCCTACACCGTGGCCATCGCCCCAGCCGGCATCTCTGGCGGCGACCACACCGGTCCTGCCGCTATCAACCGCGAAAACTACACCGCCTTCGTGCAGGACACTTGGAAGGTCACTCCGCACTTTACCCTTGACTACGGCCTGCGCTGGGAACTCTACACCCCCATCAGCGAACGCGCCAAGCGCACTGCCGGCTTCCTCCGCGTGAACGGACAGCAGGAGTATGTCGTCAACCCACAGCCCGGCTACCAGACCGACTGGAAAGCCTTTGCCCCGCGCGTCCAGGGAACATGGCAGGTGACCAACACGCTGCAGGCCCATGCAGGCACCGGTATCACCATCATTCCGCCAAACATCTGGGCGGACAACTTCCTTACGGGCTCGACTCCTTTTGCCATTTACCCTCGTCTGGTCGCGGCGCAGGGAGCGCCGGTGGCCTATGGTTTTAGCATCACGCCAGCGCAGCTCCCCGTCGCCGTCACTCCCTCCGGCGCGCTCGTCATCCCCAACGGCAACACTAAGCAGATCGCCCCGAACACAGTGATGGACGTCGACCGCTACGAAAAGGAAATCGCGGGATTGAGCCAGAGCGGCGTGATCAGCGACCTTAACCTGAGCGGAATCCGGCGCGACTTTACCAATGCGCACCTGTACACCTGGACTCTCGGGCTCGAACGCAAATTTGGTGCGCTGGTCGCCGACGCGGCGTACGTGGGCACGGCTGCCAACCACCTGCCCCGCACCAGCTTTCCTAACGCATATCCCTACGCAAGTCCCGGCTTCGCGCCGGATACAACGTTCAACGCACAGGGCCAGGTGACCGGCGGCTTGGGCGTCGAAAACGAGATCACTGGAACGGCTCACTCCACCTACCACGCTCTGCAGGCGTCGCTTTCTGGGCAGGTGCCTCACGGCGGACCAGGCGTCCAGGCCAGCTTCACCTGGGGCAAGTCGATTGACGACACCAGCCAGGTGATCGGCGGCACCGGATCGACGGGCGCGGTGGTGCAGGGCTTCTCGCAGAATCCTTACGACACGCATCCAGAAAAAGGCCCGTCGGCCTTTGATGTGACGAATGGCTTCTCGCTCTCGATCGCGCAAGATCTGCATGGCGACGCAGCGCCCTTCCTGCACGCCCTGCCCCGCAAGATTACCGGCGGCTGGGAACTGCTCAGCATCTCCAGCCTGTCGACCGGCTCGCCCTTTACCATCTACTCAGGCGTGCAGCAGACCGGCTACGGAGCCAACGGCGTCGACCGTCCCGATCAGGTCGGCAAGCCTAATCTTTCCGTCTCGCGCACCGTGCGCCAGGACTACTTTGGCCAGGGCCTGAACAATCCGTCCTTCTTTCATATCCCGGTCGGCATCGCCGGGGGCAGCGGGCCCAATCAAGGCCGCTTCGGTACGCTCGGCCGAGACACATTCCGTGGACCGGACTTCAAAGACTTCGACTTCGCGCTGATCAAAGACACGGCGTTCGGCACCCGCAAGAGCGGAGCTGAATTGGTCGACCTGCAGTTCCGGTCGGAGTTCTTCAACCTCTTCAACATCGTGAACTTTGGCCTGCCCGCCAACATCGTCACCGGCTCCGGCTTCGGCGAAATCAGCAAGACCGCCGGCACCAGCCGACAAATCCAGTTCTCGTTGAAGCTGATTTACTAGCTCTGAAAGACCATCACGGCTTTGCGGTCGCAAGAAGAACGCGAGGAAGGAGCCTTAGATTTCTCAGGCCAAAGTTAGCGCAGGATATAATTTTGCAGAGCTAGTAAACAAATGTCCAAGCCGAAATGGGTTACGGGAGCTACCAAGTTCCTACCCTTCGTACTAATCATCGTTTTGGGCCTATTGGTCCGCTTCGCTATTCTGCCCAGCTATCTAGCAGGCCTGTCGGTTGCGCGGTGCCAAGCCCTTCAAGACTTCACAAAGAGTGCCAAGACGTGGGTGGATTTCTCAGGAGTCTTCCTCGCTATTCTTGGAATGTTCTATGTGGCATCGATTGATTCCGAGAACAAATTAAGCGCCAAAAAACTAACTCCCGCTGGCGCTGTGTCTCTGAATGGCTTGCTACTGGTAGCCGTTCTCAATTTCCTTATTTCTTATGTCGGCGACTATGCGCAGAATCGACTAAATGTCGATTCTGCTGCCACGTTCCAGGAGCGGCTCTCCACAGCATTGCTGCAAAAGAACAAAGAGTTGGTACAGACACTCCAACCAACGCTAGATGCTCAGAAGAAGCAGATCGCAAAAACCAGTCAGGATCTAGATGCGCAATTGACCGAATCCTCTAAACGTCTTCGAGATCAACTGCATGACACCAAAGAGGCCTTAAGCGCGGGAGTGGACGAGAGTCACAACCGACTATTGGAGGATATGGGACGGATGAGGGATGAGGCGGCTCAAGCGAATATGCCCATAAGGAGTTTTACTATCGCCTTGGAAGTACCGTCGCTAGAGTCCAATCCGTTCGTTTCTGAAAAATTTGACCTCTCCAAGAACGACACAAAAATACGGAAAGCGCTGATTTCTACAAGGAACAAAGAATGTCCA
>CAILBQ010000543.1 GCA_903832475.1 uncultured Acidobacteriota bacterium
GCTCCGGTTTCAGGCGGATCGCAATCTTCTGCTTCCGTGCTTCCCGCGATTCAAGACGCCACCACGCAATTAAAGCTGAAGCTTGCCGACCTTGCCATTGCCGATTCTCAATCGCCGCTGCACGGATTGAAAACGCTGGACATCGATGTGAAAGATGGGCGGCTCATCAATAAAAGCAAGCCTTCGCAGTCCGACAGCCTCGTGGACCTCATTGCGCGCAACGGCAACAAGCCCGTGGAGGCGATGGGATCCGCCGAGCCCTCAGAGGCAAAAGATGCGATGACCGCCAACTCGTGGGGAGCGGTCTTCGCCGAGGTCGCTGTCGATCAGGATACCCACATGGTGAAGGTGCGACGCGTGGTCGGCACATACGACATCGGAACGCTCTTGAACGACAAGACCGGCCTCAACCAGTTGATGGGCGGCATTGTCTGGGGCATTTCGTTCGCGTTGTATGAAGAGGCGCACGTCGACCCTGTCTACGGAAGGGTCGCCAATGAGTCTCTGGCCGAATACCACGTGCCGGTGAACGCCGATGTAGGAGAAATCGACGTAACAGTCCTGAATATCCCCGACACCAAGTTCAACCCCATCGGGTCGCGAGGCATCGGAGAAATCGGCATAACCGGGGCCGCTGCGGCAATTGCCAACGCGATCTACAACGCCACCGGTAAGAGGGTTCGAGAATATCCCATCACGCCTGACAAGATCATGAATGCATAAAGCAAAAAGGGAGGCCGCGATGGCCTCCCTTTCACTGTTTGTACAGCGACTAGTTTCCGGTACCCGTAAGCGCGACCGTTGGGTTGGCCCCGCCATTGGTAGTGATGGTGAGCGTTGCTGAGTAGGTCGCCGCTGCAGCCGGCTTGAACTGCACCGGAAGGTTGCAGGACTTGCCGGGAGCCAAGCCGGTTGTGCAGGTGTTTCCGGTGCTGATCACGCTAAAGTCAGCAGAACCAGTTCCAGAGATGCCCGCGGAGACGGTAAGGTTTGCAATCTTGCCCGCATTCGTCACGGTTAGGTTGAGCACCTTAGTGGTGGCGTGGGTGATGGTGCCGAAGGCAAGCGAGGCAGGCGAGACAGCCGCATCCGCAGTGGCCGATCCAGTGAGCGGAATAGCGGGACTCGATCCTCCGTTGGTCGTTAGAGTCAACGTGCCGGTGTTGCTGCCCACGGCCGTTGGAGTGTATGCGACAGGCAGAACGCAGCTGGCTCCTGCGGCTACGGAAGTCGTGCAGGTCTTTCCGGTGGACGAGACAGAGAAACCTGTTCCCGTGACGGTCGGCGACAGCGTAAATGCGGCAGTGCCGACATTGGTGATGGTCAGGTTTACCGTGGCCGTCGTTCCGTAAGAGATAGAGCCAAACGCAATCGACGACGCTGAAGTTTTCACCTCGGTGCCGCTGCCAGTGGCCTGCGCCAACAGCGGGCTCGCAGGATCGCTGCTGGGAACCACCAGCGTGCTCTTCTTGGCGCCAACAGTCTGCGGCGAGAAGGTCACGATGATCGTGCAGCTTGCTTTCGAAGCGAGCGACCCGCCGGCTATCGGACAGGTGCCGCCGGTGACTGCGAAGTCGGTAGCCTCGGTCACATACACCTTCTTCAGCGTTGTTGCCGCGCCACTATTGGTGAGGGTTACAGTGCTGGTTATAGCAGTCTTCAACGGATCAGCACCGAAGCTGAGGCTCCCGCTCAAGGCCAGGCCGGAGCCAGTTCCCGTAAGCGCGATGACGCTCGGATTGAGGGCAAACAGTGCGTTGGAGCTGATGGTGAGCGAGCCATTCACCTTGCCCGAAGCTGCAGGCTGGAAATACACATCGATTTCGCAAGTTTGTCCGGCAGTAAGGCTCTGGCCAACGCAGTCGTCTATTTCCGAGTAGCCGGCTGTCGTCACGATATTGCTGATCGTCGTCGGACCGACCGCACTTACCGTGACAGGCTGGAAGTCGCTGACTGTGCCTGCAGGCTGCGTCTCAAATACCAGGTTTGCGGAGGATAATCCGTATCCGGCAAAAGGCGTAATTTGCCGCACACGGAAGTTGTTGTAGTCCGCGACGTACGTGTTGCCGTTGGCATCGCGGCTGATTCCTTGGGGCTGGTTGAACTGCGCCGCAAGGGCGGATCCGCCGTCCCCAGAAAATCCATTGGCGGCAATTGAGCCTCCGGGAGGTGTACCCGCAAAGGTAATCATCGTTCCCGTTGGCGTAACCCAGCGGACAATATAGTTGTTTGTGTCAGTGAAGAAAAGGTTGCCGTTAGCGTCCGCGGTCGTAGCGCCAGGTTGGTTGATCAAGTTACCGAGCGCCGTGCCATCCCCGGAATAACCACCGGAAGCGTAGCCTGCCACGGTCTCGATCAGGCCATTCAGAGCGACAATTTCACGAATACGATTGTTGCCCTGGTCTGCGAAGTAAATGTTGCCCGAGCCGTCTACCGAAATGCCCTGTGGATGGTAAAGCTTCGCCTTGGTCGCGGGGATATTGTCTCCGTTATAGCCGCAACCGACAGTCGGTTCGCCCGCGATGGTGCTGACTATCAATGTGCTGGCCGCAATCTTGCGAATCGCGCAGTTATCGAAATCCGCAACGTAGTAGTTACCCGCTGCGTCAATTGCAATGCCGCTGGGGTAGCTGAATTGCGCGTTTGCGGCTACGCCGCCATCCCCGCTATAGCCGCATCCCTTGAGTGTTCCGGGCGAACCACCAGCAAAGGTCGTGATGTCGCCGTTCGATGCCAGCACCTCGCGAATTGCGCAGTTGTATTGATCCGCGATGTAGACGTTCCCTTTTGCATCTTTTGCGACGCCGGTGGGATAGCTGAGTTCTGTCGCGGCGTTGTTGGCCAATCCATTGTCGCCGTCGTAGCCGCCAATTCCGTTGCCTGCCAGATCGCTCACTTCATTTGTCGAGCTGTTCCACAGGTAGACAGCCTGGCCATAGAAGCCAGCCACATAGACATCGCTGGAATTGGGATCGGCATAGACACCATAGGGGTAATACAAACCTGGCGTGCCACCGGATCCGGTGAGGCCGATGGGATTGGAATAGCTGGGTTGCGAGCCTCCGTTTGGTCCCCATCCTGCAATGGTAGAGATGTTCCCCGAACTCTTCGTCACCTTGCGCACGCGGTTGGTTCCGTAGTCTCCAAGGTAGTAGTTCCCGCTTGCATCGAAGGCAAGTCCCACTGGATCCATGCACGCATCGATAGCCGGTCCAAGATCGCCACAGAATCCTCCCGATCCCTTGCCGGCAATCGTGGAGATCGTGCCCGCCTTCGGAACACCCGCCGCGTAGGTTAACGTAAACTGCCGCACTCGTGCATTGCCATAGTCCGCAACCTGCACCGTCGTTGTCGCCCCGCTAACGGATACATGACTCTGCCAGGGATCGTTCAGCTGGCCGCTGGTCGCCGCCACGTTATCCGTGAACCCGCATCCCAGCGTGTAACTTCCAGCCACCTGGTAGATGTCGCCGCTTGACCCAACAACTTCGCGCATGTCGCAGCGAGTGTTTTCACTGATGAATACGTTGGCCGGTGACACAGACGTATCCAGTGTTACCGCCTGTGGATAGCAAAGATAAGCCGACTTGGCAGACGCAGCATCACCATATGGCGCGCTACCTTGGCAGTTTTGGCCGCTGGTTGTGCTACCGCCACTGCCGGCCACCAGCGAAAGAGTGCCCGTCGGACTGCCTCCCGCGATCTTGCGAACAACACCATTGTCATAGTCGGCGAAGTACACGTCGCTGGTGGTGCTGTTTACTGCAATGCCGGCTGGACCGTTCAGATACGCTGCATTGGCGGGACCACCGGTGCCCTGATAGCCGCAGCTTGGATAGGGCGTGCCCGTGCTGGGATGGTTGACGAATCCAGCAATCGTGGTGATGATGCCGGTGTTCTGGTTCACCTTGCGGACCAGGCAATTGTTATAGTCGCCAATATAGACATTGGGCAGCGGCGTCGCACTGTCAACGGCAACACCCCAGGGTGTGTAGAGTTCGGCATTCACCGCGGCAATTCCATCGCCGTTGTAGCCACCAACTCCGTTGCCGGCAACGACCGTGATGACGCCTGCCGAACTGATTTTGAAAATGCGGTTTTGCGCCGCCGCCGCGACATATACGTTTCCTGCCGCGTCGACCGCGGTGGTATACGGCTGGTTGAGATTGGCATTGAGGCCCGGGATGCCGTTCGGGCCGCCACCGACTACTGTAGTGACTACATTCTGCTGAGCTGTCGCGGATAGTACCGATCCGGATGCCGCCAGCAGACACAACGCAAATTTGCACAGAGATTTCATGGTTCCCCCTCAATGTTCACGAGTGTGTTTGGTCGACTTCCGACTAGTTGGCCGATTCGCCGGGAGTGACAACCCGGCGCGCTTGGATCAACACAGGCACAGCGCCTGCATCGCTGGACTGAAGAAACTGAAAACGGGGCTCATGCCCATGCTGCCAGTTCGCGTACTCTTTGGCGGAAACAGAAAATGTCTGGCTGATCGCGGCCTGACCCAAGTGCGGAAGCAGCTTGAGCGTGCCAAACGATCCCAGCAACCCGCTTTCCGGCTGCGAATCAAGCAATGCGACAATCGAACCCTTGATGTCCTGCGCCGAAGGGTTAGTGATTGTCATAGTGATGGTCAGATGAACCTGCTCTCCGTCGGCCACAACATTCTTCACGACATACGATCCGGCGAGACGCTGCGGTTTCTCTGCAGCCGCGGACCGAAGCAGACCTGCGACCACTACCGCGACACTAAGTAAAGTGAGAATCCCTTTGATCTTGGGGTGCATGCAATACCTCCTCGATGGTTGCGGGTTAAATGGGCGATCAGCCACGAATGGCGAATCAATTCAGGGCCAGGAACCCTGCGGTCGGCGGCAGCATCGGCCTTCCGTTACAGATTTGGGATTTTCCGCAGTCGCACGCGTGCGCTGTCCAGGAGGCGTGCAGCCGTCGATGGCTCTCTTAACCGGGGGGATCGGCGATCAGGAGCAACGGGTTCAATAGGGCTGCGCAAAGGAGACTGAAATCGCCTCAAGACCGTTGCGCAGATTATCGGAAACGTCGATTTGGAGGCGCAGGCCGTGAAAGTCGCCCGTTTGCGCCGGCCAAGCGCGTCTCCGCGAGGAACGGTGCCAGATTGCAAAACAGGAAAGAGAGGCCCGATCTCGCAGTCTCGTCATCACTGATCCCCGCGATTCCTTCGGATTCACCTTTCGTGAAGGTGAGAGTGTGACGTGCGCAGCGGTCTCCGACTACACGCATCTGTACCAGGAAAAACGAAAGCCCCTTTGCAAGGGGCTTAGAGGTCTTTCGAAGTTTTTGTGCGAGTGTCGCTGGCGGAGAGAGGGGGATTCGAACCCCCGATAGAGCTTTTGACCCTATAACGGTTTAGCAAACCGCCGCCTTCAGCCACTCGGCCATCTCTCCGGCTTCTCGGATTATACGCGAACCATCGCCGCTACCCGCCAGAAC
This sequence comes from uncultured Acidobacteriota bacterium, assembly GCA_903832475.1. Taxonomy (GTDB): domain Bacteria; phylum Acidobacteriota; class Terriglobia; order Terriglobales; family Acidobacteriaceae; genus Acidicapsa. Next base: position 5,479 of record CAILBQ010000543.1, read on the forward strand.
CTTCCATGTACTTCCGCCCCGCCCGCTCGACCTGCGGAACACAATTTCTTCACTTCACGTATTTTCAGCAATGTTTGTGGGTCGGACTCGCCCTCGCCGACATGTATACTTCGACTCGTCAATCCCTGTGGCCTGAATCCGCGAGTTTCGTGCCGCGCCAGGAGCCTTCGTCATGCAAAGCCGCATTGTGGGCACCACCATGCCCGTTCTCGAATTCCTCTTGCAGCCCAACGAAACCGTCATCTCCGAAGCCGGCGAGCTTTCCTGGATGTCGCAATCCATCCAGATGACCACCCACACCCAGATGATGGGTGGCGGCGGCTTCTTTGGTGCACTCAAGCGCGTCGCCGGCGGCGGCAGCCTCTTCATGACCGAATACCGCGCCTGGGGCTCGCCCGGCGAAGTGGCCTTCGCCACCCGCGTCCCCGGCCACATCCTGCCCGTCGAGGTACAGCCCGGGCATGACTATATGATCCATCGCCATGGTTTCCTCTGCGCCACGGAGCAGATCCAGCTCGGCGTAGGCTTCCAGCAATCGCTCGGCGCTGGCATCTTCGGCGGCGACGGCTTCCTCCTCCAGAAAGTCAGCGGAATCGGCACTGCCTGGCTGGAGCTTTCCGGCGAAGTCGTCGTCAAAGATCTCGCGCCCGGCGAGACTCTCCGCGTCCATCCCGGTCACGTGGGGGCGTTCCAGTCCAGCGTCAGCTTTCAGATCACCGTGGTGCGCGGCCTCAAAAACATGATATTCGGCGGAGACGGCATCTTCCTCGCTGCGCTCACCGGCCCCGGCCGCGTCTGGCTGCAGACCCTGCCCATCAGCCGGCTCGCTCACCAGCTGCAGCAATACATGCCTTCCGCGCGTCAGGAATCGGTCCAGGGAGGCGTAGCCGGTGGCATCATTGGGTCGATTTTGGATGGCATGAAGTAAGCCAAACCGCGTTTCTCCAGCAGCGGAGTCGCCGCTGGACAGCGCTCCCTCGCACCTGCGATTGTGTTCATACGATGCCCCGCCGCGCTTTCCCCTGCCTGCTCGCCACACTCGCCGTGCTGCTGATTTCCTCGGCCACGGCGACCGTCGGGCAGGCAGAAAAGCCAAAAGCAAAGCGTAAGACGCAGCCACCTCAGTCGGCCAGCAGCACCTACGTGGGCAGCGCCGCCTGCACCCGCTGCCATCTCTCCATCGCCAATCAGTTCGCCAAAACCAGCATGGGCCGCTCGCTCACCGCCATCACCCCCGACTTCCTCAAGACTCTCCCTGTATCGGCCACCTACTACGACGCCAAGTCCGGCCATCACTTTGAAGTTCACGCGGAAGACGGCAAGCTCTACCAGACTGAATTTCAAACCGACGCAGCCGGCAAAGACATATTCCGCAACACCCACCAGCTCGAATGGATCGTCGGTACCGGCGAGAATGGATTCGGCGCGCTCTTGCGTCGCGATAGCTATCTCTTCCAGGCTCCGCTTTCCTACTACTCCCGCGCCGCTCACTGGGATCTCTCCCCCGGCTACCAGAATGGCGATTACGGATTCAACCGCCTCATCGTCCCCGGCTGCATCTACTGCCACAGCGGCCGCCCGCAGCCCATCGCGGGCTATTCCGGCAAGTACGACGCAACACCCTTCCAACAAACCTCCGTTGGCTGCGAGAACTGCCATGGTCCCGGTTCAGCTCACGTCGAAGCCATGCAGGCCGGCGAAGAAACCAAGGGCGCCGACCCCACCATCGTCAACCCGCAGCGCCTGGCCGGCCAGCTCTCCGACGACATTTGCATCTCCTGCCATCAGACCGGCGACGCACGCGTCCTCAAACCCGGCAAGACCTACCAGGATTTCCGTCCCGGCCACCCGCTGGACGAAACCGTCAGCGTCTTTGAAATACCGCCGACCCGCGAAAACCCGCCCCAGGACGATCATGTCGAGCACTACTACTCCATGAGCCTGAGCAAGTGTTTCCGCGCCTCCCAAACCGGCTCCAGCCCCATGCGCTGCATCACCTGCCATGACCCGCACGTGGAACCGACCGGCGCTGACATCCCCGCGTTCTACAACGCCAAATGCCTCACCTGCCACACCACGCAAAGCTGCACTGAGAAGCAGGAAACGCGCCACGCCACGCTCACGACCACCAAAGTCGCCGACAACTGCATCAGCTGCCACATGCCCAAGCGCGACGTAAAGGTCATCTCACACTCCAGCATTACCAACCACCGCATCCTGGCGCGTCCTGACGAGCCCTTCCCCGACGAAGCCTTCGCCCAGACGACAGCAGCCATGCCCGACCTGATTCACCTCAATCCCGCCGGCCCCCGCGCCGACAAGTCAAAAGTACCCGCACCTCCGGCCCTCATCCGCCTGCAGGCCTACGCCGAATTGCTTTCCAAAAAACCGGAGTACACCGCGTCGTGGCGCAAGACGCTCTCCGAAATTGAATCGAGCGGCCCATCCGATGCGGAATCGCCCATCGCCCAGGCCGCCCTTGGCCATCGCGATCTTCAGGACCGCAGGCTCACCGAGGCCGCCGCTCACCTCAATCATGCCCTTCAGCTTGACCCTTTACAACCTCAGGTCTACATCGATCTCTCGGAGACCGCCGACCTCTCCGGCCAGCCCGAAGACGCCATCACCTATGCCCGCAAGGCCGTCGAACTCGATCCCTTCACTGCCCCGCTGCAAAAGACGCTCGTCTTCCGCCTCATCAGCGGCAAGCATTATGAAGAGGCCGAGGCCGCCATGGTCAAATACCTGCAGAATTTTCCAGAAGACGATTTCATGCGCAAGATGCTGGCCATCGCTCGCGAATAGGCCACTTGAAATTGCTCTCCGCAAAGTCTCGCCGCCACTTTTTCGGTGTGACAATTCTTTACAGAACTAGCGACATACGACGTCAACTTCGGGTGTCGTAGCTCCGTCTCCTTTTCATGACAGTTCGATGGCTTCATGGGCGCGTGCCCAGTGAACCTATAGCCCGTCGCGGGCTTGAGGCCTTCATAGTCATCCTGGGGATCGTTGCAGGAATGTTCTATGCGGCGCGACTCTCCGCCGAGGTGAATTCCCCGCCTCGCCGAGAGCACGCGACTGTGCGCAAACAACAAGCCTCGGGATTCCCGAACCAGGGCTACGTTGGCTCGGCCGCCTGTTCCCGCTGTCACGCCGAAATCTACAATCACTTCTCCGAAACCAGCATGGGCCGCTCTATGACTCCGGCTACCCCGGAGTTTCTTCGCGCCCTGCCCGTTTCGGCTTCTCTCTACGACGCCCACTCCGACCGGCATTTTGAGGTGCATGAGCAGGACGGCAAGCTCTACCAGAGTGAGTTCCAGCTTGACCCCACCGGACACGAAGTCTTCCGCAACACCCACCCCATTGCATGGATCATCGGCGCCAATGCCAACGGCATCGGTGCGCTCATTCGCCACGACGACTACATCTTTGAGGCGCCCCTATCCTTTTACGGAAAAACCGGCAAATGGGATCTTTCCCCCGGCTACCAGCGCGGCGATTATGGATTCAACCGCGTGGTCGTGCCGGGCTGCATTTTCTGCCACAGCGGCCGCGTCCAGCCGGTAGCCGGCAGCGATGGAAAATACCAGAATCCCGCCTTCACCCAACTCGCCATCGGCTGCGAGAACTGCCACGGCCCGGGCCACGCCCACGTTGAAGCCATGGGTGACGGCGAGTCCTACCCGCACGGCAAAGATCCCACCATCGTCAACCCAGCCGACCTCAAACCCGCGCTGGCCAACGACATCTGCATGAGCTGCCATCAGACCGGCGACACCCGCATCTTCCAGCCCGGCAAGACCTACCAGGATTTCCGACCCGGCCAGCCGCTCGACCGCATTATGGCTATCCTCATGGTGCCGCCCACCCGCGACAATCCGCCCCGCGAAGATCATGTCGAGCACTACTACTCCATGATTCTCAGCAAGTGCTACCGAGCCAGCGCGAGTCTTCCCGCGGAAAAGCAGATGCGCTGCATCACCTGCCACGATCCGCACATTGAGCCCACCGCTGCCGAGGCGCCCGCCTACTTCAACAGCAAGTGCATGGCATGTCACACCGAACAAAGCTGCAAATTGCCTCTGAACCAGAGAAAAGCCACCATGCAGTCGGCCTCTCCGCAAATCGCCGCCGTGGCCGACAACTGCATCGGCTGCCATATGCAAAAGCGCGAAGGCGTCGCGATTTCGCACACCAGCATCACCAACCATCGCATCGTGGCCCGCCCTGACGAGCCCTTTCCCGACGCCGCCTTCCAGATGACGACCGCAGCCCTCCCCGACCTGATTCACCTCGATCGCGAACCCGGCGAGACCGCTCCCCCGCCCACCATCACGCTCCTCCAGGCCTACGCGCAACTCAAAGATCAGTCCCCGGCCTTCGCCGAATCCTACCTCCGGACCCTCAACGAACTGGAGCAGAAAGAGCCGGAAAACTCCATTGTCCAGGCCGCTCTCGGCCACAAAGCCCTCACCGAAGGCCATCTGGACCTGGCAGCGCAGCATCTCCAGGAAGCCTTGCGCCTCAACCCCGCCCAGCCCGCCGTCTATGCCGATCTCTCCACCCTCGCCGAGCAAAAAGGAGAAACCGCCGAGTCCGTCACTATGGCTCAAAAAGCCGTGACCCTAGCCCCGTTCAACGCGCCCCTCCAGAAATCCCTGGTCCTTGCCCTTATAAACGCACATCAGTACCCCGAGGCTGAAGCAGCCATGGAGAAATACCTGCAAGACTTCCCGGAAGACGACTTCATGCGCAAAATGCTGGCGATCGCCAAAGCCCCCTAGGCAGGCGGTTTTCCGGACGTTCTGTCATCCTGAACGAAGTGAAGGATCCGCTATTGCGCTTGCGGCGAAAGCCGCGTCCGCCCGCACGGCAGGTGCCTACTCGTAATACGTCGCCGAAGCCGTATCCGTCTCCCAGATGGTGCAGTCCTTCACTCGGACCCGCCCGCCGGTCATCCCGGAAAGCTGTTGATTGGTCTCATCGTAGAAAAACCGCGCGATATTCTCAGCCGACGGATTCAGCGTGAGAAACGGCTCGATGTCGTTCAGCATCTGGTGATCGATCCTCTCAATCACCGGCCGCAACACCTGCTTCAGCAGCTTGAAATCCAGCAGCAAACCAGCTTCATCCAGCTCTCGCCCCGCCAGCGTCACCTTCACACGATAATTGTGTCCATGCGGGTTCTCGCACTTGCCGTGATAGTTCCGCAAATAATGCCCGGAGGAAAATCCCGCCTCCACTGTCACTTCATACATAGCTCACAACACTTTCCATTGAGATTGCAGTACCTACTCTGAGAAGCGAGCTGGGTGCCCCATATTTGCAAGCGTCTTTTGCGGCAGATGTGGGACGGAACGAGACTGGCCGGGCGACCCATCCGTGTCGCGCCGTTGCGACATGGGTGGGATCACGGTAACCCGCTTCAAGACTTTTTCCGCCGCTTCTCCCGCTCCGCCCGTCGTCTCTCTTCCGTCCGTCGATCCACCTGCTCGAATAGATGCGACATCGACCCGATCAGCGTCGAAACCAGCCCCAGCAGCAGCATAAACATCGACAGAGTCTTCCACAGCGACCCATTCGCCGGAAGCCCCGGTTGGAAGCTCGACGGCACAAACGTCATGCCGCACGAAACCACCGAGAGAAGCAGCAGCGTCGCCGCCAGCGCATAAAAGTTCTTGGACATGTGAGAGGCCGCCCCTCTGATTCTAACGCTCAGCACAGTTGGCCAGAAATGTCCCGCTACTTCGCTGCGGCGCCCTCAAAAAACAGCTCCACATCGGTAATTGAAGTGGTCACCTTGTACGGCGGCAGGCTCTCCAGAAATGCCCGCCCATACTGCTTCTGCCGGATGCGCGGATCGAGCAGCACCAGCACCCCCCGGTCTTCGAGCGACCGAATCAGCCGTCCAAACCCCTGCTTCAGCGTGATCACCGCCGCCGGCACCTGGTATTCGAAAAACGGCTTCCCGCCCGCCTCCTCGATCGCCTTCATCCGCGCGGCAACCACCGGATCATTCGGCACCGCAAACGGCAGCCGGTCAATGATCACGCAGCTCAGCGCCTCGCCCTGCACATCCACACCCTGCCAGAAACTCGCCGTCCCAAACAGCACCGCATTGGGGATCGTTCTGAACTGTTCGAGCAGCGTATTCCGCGGCGCCGAACCATGCAGCAGGATGGGAAAATCCAGCACCGGCAGCAGTCGCTCATACAGATCCCGCATCTGCGCATAGCTGGTGAACAAACAAAACGCCCGCCCCTGAGTAATCCCCAGCACCCGCCGAATGCACTCCGCCGCCGCCGTCTGAAAATCCGGAGCCCGCGGGTCGGGCATCTCCGGCGGAAGATACAACAGCGCCTGCTTGCCGTAGTTGAAGTGCGACGGCACGACCAGTTCCCGCGCCGACCCGGAATCCATCCCCATCCCCAGCCGCCGCCGGAAATGCTCAAATCCCCCCTGCACCGTCAACGTCGCCGAGGTCAGCACCACAGTAGGAAAATTCTGAAATAGCTGTTCATCCAGCAGGCTCGAAACATCGATCGGCGTCGCCTGCAAGAACACAGTCCGCCCCGTCCCACGCAGCCCGCCACTCACCCGCCGCTCCAGCCAATACACCATGTTCCCCGACGTCGACTCCAGCAGGAACTCCAGCTCCACGCGCAGGTTCCCCACCCGCTTCCTCAGCCCCGGAGCCTCATCCACCCCGCGCATCTGCTCCAGCTCCGCCTCCAGCCGCGTCAGCATGTTCTTTACGCCCAGGTACAGATCCCCCCGCGTCTCCAGAAACTCCTCGCGATTGTCGAACGGCTGCCGCCCATCCCCCGCCGGCAACTGTGAAAAGAAGATCCGCGCCCGGTCCCGCAACTGCTGCGCCGAAGACAGCACCGAAGCAATCGCCCCCGCAGCATTTCCCGGCGTCTTGACCATCGCCTCCAGGTCGCGCACCAGGTCCTCGAACCGCAAATTGCTGACCGACAAGCCGAAGTAGCTGCTCGCCACCTCCTCCAGCTCATGCGCCTCGTCGAAGATCACCGCCCCGGCATCGGGCAGCACCCCGGCATCGGGAGCACCCGAAGCCTGCTGCCGCACCGCCAGGTCGGCGAAAAACAGGTGATGATTCACAATCACAATGTCCGATTCCTGCGCATTGCGCCGCATCTCGGTCACAAAACACCGCTGGTAATCCGGGCAAGTCGATCCCAGGCAAGCCTCGCTTCGCGCATCGAGCTTCGACCACAACGCGCTCACCTCGGGCATGTCTTCCAATTCCGCCCGGTCGCCCGTCTCGGTGGTCTTCTCCCACTCGGCGATCTGGTGAAACTGGTCAATCTCCTCCAAGCCCGTCAGCACGGGGTGCGAAGTCAGCTGCACCAGCTTGTGCCGGCACAGGTAATTGGCCCGCCCCTTCATGTAGCAGACCTTCAACTCCCCCAGCAGCGATTCCAGAAAAGGAATGTCGCGAAAATAAAGCTGGTCCTGCAGCGCCTTGGTCCCCGTCGAGATGATCACGCGATGCCCGGTCCGCAAAGCAGGAAGCAAATACGCCAGCGTCTTCCCCGTCCCCGTCCCCGCCTCGACAATCAGGTGCCGCTTCTCCTCAAGCGCCCGCTCGACGGCCTTCGCCATCTCCAACTGCCCTGGCCGATACTCATACGGCAGCGGTGAATTGGCCAGAATCCCACCCGGCGCAAAGAATGCATGCAACGATGGCAGCGCCCGCGGCGTGTCTGAACGGGTATCCAGCTCCACCCCGCCCCGCGCAGCCACCCAGCGCGGCTCACCACCCTGCCCAACCGAGGATTCGAAACTGGACTTGTCCGCCAACTGAATATCCTCGCCGGGCCGCACAGCCCTCTCTCCATACTAGCGAGGTTTCAATCTCGGCGTTCGCCACGCCTGATCGTCATGTGTCACTGGTGAGCGCCAGCATGTATTCTCAAAATCAGCGGCAAGAGTGGCCTGCTTCGATATGTGATTTTCTTAGGACTTCCAACCCCGAACCATCGCCAGAAACTCAGCCTTTTGCTCCAAGCCAGAGAACGCTCTGTCCGGAATAAAGAACGCGTTCCCGCTGGCGCCAGCGAGGACAACAAAGGAGTTGGACTCCGAGACAACCTTGATCGATGACCAGGGGCGGTCTGCTTTCATTTTGCCAATCTCTGTGTGAATGCCTTCTTGCGAGATCGTAAGCGTCCTGAGTGTGGTCTTTCCACGAAGAAACAGAAAGGCCGGCATGAAGGCGAAATAGCCCAGAATAAGTACGAGTGCGGCCGAACCTGCCTTGTACGTCAACGGTCGCGAAAAGACACCTGAATACGAGAGGATAACGCCACTGAGCACGACTGCGTAGATGCAGTTAGTAACGAGAAATCGAGTCGACGCCCGCAATCCGCGAAAGAATCCCCCAGCAATCTCGGCCCGAGTAAGCGCATATTGAATGGTCATTGGTTCTCACACTAGCACGTGAGGGAGAGCCCTTCTGTAGCTGCTTCTAGCGCAACCGTGGTATAAACCTCGGCCTGAACTCCCCTCACTCCAGCACCTCCAGCGTCGCCGCATCCGCCTCTCCATCGAAATACTTCTCCAGCGCCTCCTGAAACACGGTTTCCTTCACCGTCACCTGCGCAAACAGCGTCATCGACGACCGAAACTTCAAGCTGTCGATCTCCCCAAAAATCTGCTCACTCGTCCGCCCATTCACCCCCAGCACCAGCCGCGTGCACTCCATCAGCCGCGGCCCCAGCACCGGATGCTTCAAATACGCGACCGCCTCTTCCCGCGAGTCAATCGCGTAATACACCGCCGTCTCGCTCCGCCCCAGCCCCTTGATCTGCGGAAACACAAACCACATCCAATGCCCGCGCTTCTGCCCCCGCCGCAGTTCTGACCGCACCTGCTCCATCACCGGCCCCTGCGCCTCCACAAACCTCTCCTGATCAAACACATCCGCCATTCAACCACCACCTCTCAAACCCTCATCAAGTTTGACATCCCCAAGTGGACTAAGCATACTTAGTCCATGCCCTACACCGTCCATCAGGCGAAAACCCACTTTTCTCGTCTCCTCAAGGAAGTTGAGGAAGGCAAGGAAGTCATCGTGATGCGCGGCTCAAAGCCAGTAGCCAAACTCGTGCCCATCGCCGAACCCGCTGCCGAACCAACGTTCCCCAGAATCGGTGGGTTTGAAGGCCTCATTCAGTATGACGATCACGTGTTCGACCCTCTTACGGATGAGCAGATGATCGAGTACGGATTCGACAACCCGGAGAAGGATGCAAGGCTCCAAGCCGCTATTCGGCCGGATGCCGTCCCAACGAAGAAAGCCGGATGAGATATCTGCTCGACACCCACACCTACCTTTGGCTTCGCGATTCCCCTCAAAAGCTTTCGCCGAGTGTACTGAAGCTCATATCGGACTCCAGTCATCAAGGCTTGATTTCACTGGTTACTCCCTGCGAGATCGCCATCAAAACCGGCGCCGGCAAACTCAACGGGACTGGATTGCTTACCGACTTTGAAAGACGCGAAACTTCCGTTGGTTTCTTGATCGCAGCAATTACCGTTCCCCAGGCCATCGCCTCCGGTCTCCTGTTTAGGCATCACCGCGACCCTTTTGATCGTATGCTCGTCGCCCAGGCTTTGGATCTGAACATCCCGATCCTCAGCAACGACCGCGTATTCGACCTCTACGGCGTACAGCGCATCTGGGATTAAGCGACAATAGAGTGGGTCCTCGTTCCCCTGTGCCATTCCGGCCAAACTGAACGCATCGGAGCAGCACGTGTCCAAGTACCACAAATCTGTAGTCCCCTCCACCCCGGCCAGCTCGCAGCTGCCGTTGGTGGCCATCGTCGGCCGCCCCAATGTCGGCAAGTCGACGCTCTTCAATCGCCTCACCCACTCCCGCCGCTCCATCGTCGGCGACGAGCCAGGCATCACCCGCGACCGCATTTACGGTGATGTCGAGTGGGACGGCCGCATCATCCGACTGGTCGACACCGGCGGCATCGTCACCGACGACAAGGAATACATCCCCAGCGAAATCTACCGCCAGGCCCAGGTAGCCCTCGAAGAAGCCGACCTGCTCATCATGGTCGTCGACGCCCGCACCGAGCTCGCGTCTCCCGACTTCACCTTGGCCAAAATGCTCCTGCGTGGGTCCAAGACCGGCGGCAAAAAGCCCGTCTTCCTGGTCGCCAATAAAGTCGAAAACCCCACCGTCGCCGCAGCCGCTGAAAACTTCCGCCAGCTCGGCCTGCCTGAGCTCTTCCTGGTCAGCTCCGAACACGGCCTGGGCATTGGCGACCTGCTCGACGCTATCTTCGACCGCCTCCCCGCCCCCGCCGCTCCTGGCATCATCTTCAAAGACAGCGCGTATGAAGAACCCGTCACCACCGCCGAATTCGATGCCGATGAACTCGACCTCGACAAGGAAGTCGTCTTCGACGAAGACCAGGAAGACGAAATCGAAGAAGACATGGGCCCGGAAATCGACGGCCGAGACTCCGGCAAAGCCGACCTCGACCTTCCTTACGACCCCTCCGAATTCGGCCCCGAACAAGACTTCCTCAGCGAAGAAGATGAAGAGGCGGAGATCATCAACCCTGAAAGCGGCGAAGCCGATCCAAAGGGCGAGCAGCCCCACCGCACCCACGGCGAATTCGAGCAGCACGAAACCTCCGTCGCCATCATCGGACGCCCCAACGTCGGCAAATCCACCCTGCTTAACGCCCTCACCGGCTCCGAACGCGCCATCGTCTCCCCCATCGCCGGAACCACCCGCGACGCGGTCGACGAAGTCATCGAGTACGACGGCCAGCGCCTTCGCCTCATCGACACCGCCGGCATCCGCCGCAAGGGCAAGACTCACCTCATGGCCGAAAAGCTGTCGGTCGTCATGGCCCGCCGCCACCTCGAATCCTGCGACGTCGCGCTACTCATGATCGACGCCACCGAAGGCGTCACCGCCTCCGACGCGCACATCGGCGGCTACGCCCACGAAAGCGGCCGGTCCGTCATCATCGTGATCAACAAATGGGACTTAGTCACGACGGCTCGCACCGACGGCAAAGCCCCCGCCGACAAGGCTGTCTACGAAGAGCAGGTCCGCCACTCCCTCAAGTATCTGAACTACGCACCTGTGCTCTTCATCTCCGCCTCCCAGGGCATGAATCTCACCAAGCTCATGCAGGAGATCAAGCACATCGCCAAAGAGCGCCGCAAGCGCGTCACCACCGGCCAGATGAACCGCTTCCTCGACAAGATCGACTTCCAGCGCGCCCCGGTCCCCATGGCTAAGCGCGTCCGCATCTTCTACATGACCCAGGCCGCCGTTGCACCGCCGACGTTCATCCTCTTCACCGACCGCAACATCCAACTCCACTTCGCCTTTCAGCGCTTCCTCGAAAACCAGATCCGCCAGGCCTTCGGCTTCGAAGGCACCCCCATCTGGTTCAAAGTCCGCGCCCGCAACGCTGACAAGAAGTAGCCCACAAGCCAGCGTCAGTCCCTGCCATCGCTTGTCCTCCGCCCTCCCACAAAACCAGGGTGCCCCATCCATGACGCAGCACCATCGCGTCATGGGTGGGATCCCACCAAATCCCCCCTGCTTTTGTCCTTGCCTTTCTTTCTGTTATTCCCAGAGGGAATCTGCTTTCCCCCAACCCCCAGCGCGCCTTACCCCTTCGGCGGATCACCCAGCAAATTCTCTCGCATCGATCGGTTCTCCGCCCGAATCCGAAAATTCCCATACAACAGCAACCGCAAGATAGGCGTAGGCCGCACGTGCCAGCTCCCCCAGGAGAGCGGCGTTTCCCCATTCGCGTCTTTCGCGTCGATGACGGCGCCCGCATCCAGCAGCATCTGGATCGTGCCCGCCTCCCCAAAAGCCGCCGCCCTATGCAGCGGTGTCTCCCCCTTGGTCCGGCAATCGCGCATGAACCCGCCCGTCTCCTTTCCCGGAACCGTGGCCCGATTGGGATCCGCACCCGCATTCAGCAGCACTCGCAACACACGATCGTGCGCCACGCGGTCCGTCGTGCACAGCGCCGCATGCAGCGGCGTTTCGCCCGTATCCCCAGGAGCCACGTTTGGATCGGCGCCGTGCTCCAGCAAGAACGCACACAGCCGCCAATGTCCGTGGAAACTCGCCCCGATCAGGCCCAGGTCGTCGCCCAACTCCGTCAACGAAGCTCCACGCTCCATCAGCCATCGGATCGCGCTGACATCTCCGAAGTAGGCGCAATGCTGAATCAGCGAAACCCCCGACCCATCGCGCAGATTCGCCCCCGCGCCGGCAGCCAGCAGGTCAAACACCCGATCCGTGCGTCCGTCTCCCAGATCGGCGAGCATTCCTTGCATGCGTTCGTCTTCCATCTTCAGCTCCTGTAGCCAGACAGGGACGGCCACCACCGCCTTACCCGCCCGCAATATTGCTGATATTCCACCCCATGCCGCTTCTTCAACGTCGGCTCTTCATACTTCCGAACAAACAAATCAAACCCCGCCCAGATAGCCAACGTGTACGGAACCATCCATCCGCTGCGAAACAGAAACGCTTCTCCAGTCAGCACCACCAGATCCCCGACATACATGGGATTGCGTACATATCGGTAAAGCCCGCTCACCACCAGCCGCTCCGTCGGCACATTGGGCATCAGCGTCCCGCGCCCCACGCGCACAAAACGCACAATCGATTCGAGCAGCGGAATCATCCCCACCACCATCAGCCCGGCCGCCACGCCCTTCGCCCAGCCCCCCTCATCCGCCACGCGAAACCGCGTGATCAACCAGGGCAAAACCACCAGCACAATCCCCGGTCCGCCAAATAACGTAAACAAGACCGAAACTATGACGCTCTGTCGAAGCGAAGCCACGCTCAGATGCCCGACGCAGGGTTTGGCGGCGGCGCATACCCCGGCTGCCACACCCGAGGCGGCACTGGAGGCGGCAGCATCGACCCCAGAATCGGGTATCTCCCGCCATAGAACAAGAGAGCGTAATTTCGCAAGAACGTCCCAATTGTTCCGCGCACTCCGATCCCCACAAGAATCAGGAAACCGACCGCGAGGATGCCCAGCGGAATCCCCAAGACAAACGCCATCGCCGTAGACAGACTCTTCACGATCAGCGCAAAGATGACGCCAATTAGAACAATGAGAATCGCCGGAACGATGATCGCCACAACCCCCACAAAACCTCCCGCCAGCGACAGCAGCAGGCGCATGAATGTGAAAAAAGCAAACGCTCCCGGTTCGCGCACGATGTCGCCCCAAACATCGCCGAGCGCATCGCCGATCGAAGCGTCTTCCAGCGCCATCCGCGGCAGCACAAAGCAGCTCAGCACAATCTCCGCCACCGCCGCCAGGAGGGAGAGCAGCAGGATGAGGGGAAAGATCACCGCGAACACCGGCAGAATGCTCCATAGGTCCGGGGAATGCCCGCTCATCCAAGAGTGAATCAGCGGCTTGAAATGCTCGTACAAGGCATACCCAATGGGAATCAAGAGGATCCATAATCCCAACTCAACCAGCAGCGAAAGTCCGAGGTAGCGCAACGCTTGGCGATGGTAAATTGACCACGCCGGACCGATCTGGTCCTGTTGCCGCAGGACACAGTCAAAGTAGCTGAATCGCAGCCGAATCAGCAGATAGCGGATCAGGATGCCGATCAGAAACACCATCAGCACCAGCGCCACCACAACCGCCATCCATTCGCCAATCCAATGCAGGATGGCCGGCCAGTCGATGTGTGGCAATTGCTGCGTTGTCTTGGAATTCGGGGACGACCCTGACGGGAAACCTCCACTCGAACCGATTCCCGCGGAGCCGCCCTCGACCAGCGCCGCCACCAGCGTCAACTTCAAAAACCTCCCCATGCGAAAGGGCTTGAAGAGAAACAGCTTCGTTCTTTCGATCGCGGGACTGATGACTTGTGCTGCGGATGGATAGGCCATAGTTTGTCGCCGCCAGCCTAACACAGACTTCGCTCGCCCTCACATCCCGTGTGACCTGAGTCCTACCCTTCCTGTTTCCCCTCCGCTAAGTTCGGGTTGGAGGCATCTCTTGCCCGTCCTCGCATCTGCACCACGCAAGCCGCTCGTCCGCCGCACTTCCCCTGACCGCAGCCAGGCCATCCGCCGCGCCGTCCAGTACGCCTTCCTCGTCCTCAATCTCTGGATAGGCATCCAGTTTCTCCTCTGGGTGCGCTTCTTCGAGAGCGGTGGCAGCACACTCTATGTCAACCGTCCCGCCGGCGTCGACGGCTGGCTGCCCATCGCTGGCCTCATGAATCTGAAGTACCTGTTCCTCACCCGCACCTTCCCCGCCATCCATCCCGCCGCCGCGGTTCTGATGGTCGTCTTCCTGCTCGCCAGCCTGCTGCTCAAGAAATCCTTCTGCTCCTGGCTTTGCCCCATCGGCACGCTCTCGGAATACCTGTGGAAGCTCGGCCGCCGCCTCTTTCGCCGCGGTCTTCAAATCCCCCGCTGGCTCGATTGCCCCCTGCGCGGCCTCAAATATCTGCTCCTCGCCTTCTTTCTTCTAATCGTGGTCAGCATGTCCGCCCAGGCTCTCGGCGATTTCATGCAGGCGCCCTTCGGCATCCTCGCCGATGTCAAGATGCTCGGCTTCTTCCGCAACATCGGCCTCATCGGCATCGCCGTCATGGCTACGCTCGTCCTGCTTTCCATAGTCATCCAGAATTTCTGGTGTCGCTTCCTTTGCCCCTACGGAGCCCTGCTGGGCCTCGTCTCCGTTGTCAGCCCGGTCAAAATCCGCCGCGATGAGAATGCCTGCATCGACTGCGCAAAATGCGCCAAGGCCTGCCCCTCTCACCTGCCCGTCGACCGACTGATCCAGGTCCGCTCCGTCGAATGCACAGGCTGCCTGGAGTGCGTCGCCGTCTGCCCTGCCGAACACGCCCTTCAATTCGCTCTGCCACCCCGGCCGATCGCGCCAACCCTCCCGGCCGCCGCTCAGTCTGCCGCCAACACCGCATCAGCCCGCTGGAAGGGACGCATCCTGCAGCCGCGCTTCGTCGCAGCAGCCTTGGCCATTCTCTTCTTCGGCCTGATCGGATGGGCGCGCTTGACCGATCACTGGCAGACTCATCTCTCCCGCGAGGTCTACATGCAGCTCGTCCCCAACGCCGACACTTTCAGCCACTGAACCGGATCAGCGCCCTGCATCCCGATCTTCACTGGACCGGCTCTGCACTCTGCCGCTCGTCGGCGGCAGCAGAAAATACGCCGCAATCGCCGCCAGCAGCACCAGCAGAATGGCATATCCCCATCCATGAATATCGAGTATCTGCGCAATGATCGCGCTGGCAATGATGAAGCACCCGCCCCAGATACAGAAGCACGCCAGCCAGCGAATCAGTTGCCCCACCTGCGGCAGATCCGGCAGCTCCGTCCCCGCATTCCTCGCCAGCCGGCGGAAGTACCCCAGCGGGTCGGCATAAAACTTGCGCGAAACCCACACCACGTACACTGCCAGCGCGATCTTGAGCGAAATGCCCAGTGCAGGGTTCGCAAGAGCTTGCGTGAAGAGCACCGTACCCAGAGCCGATTCGCTGACCAAGCAAGCCTCCTACCCCGTTAGACACCGGAGACGGCAGAAATTCTCTCCTGGATCCCAAACCTCGCCCACCATGCGTCAAACGCCTCCAGCGCCCGCTCACACACAATGCGATGCCGCTCCTTCTTGTCCCGCACCTTCTTGCGCATCGCTTCTTCCAGCGGAACGAGCAGATCGAACGTGATATTCGCCGGCTGAAAATGCTTCGTGTCGGCATTCGTGATGTAGTGCACCAGCGACCCCAGCGCCGTCTGCCTTGGCGCAGCCTCCGGCTCTTCCCCATGCGCAATCGCCGCGGCATACAGTCCCGCCAGCAGCCCCGACGCAATCGATTCCGTATACCCCTCTACCCCCGAAATCTGCCCGGCAAAAAACAAGTCCGGCCGGCTCTTCATGCGCAAATGCCCATCCAGCACCTGCGGCGAACAGAGATACGTGTTGCGATGAATCTGCCCATAGCGCAGAAACTTCGCATTCTCCAGCCCAGGAATCAGCCGCAGCACCTTGGCCTGCTCCCCATACTTCAAATGATTCTGAAACCCCACCAGGTTGTAGCTGTCCGCCCTCAGATTCTCCTTGCGCAATTGCACTACCGCCCACGGCGTCTTCCCCGTTCGCGGATCGCGCAGCCCCACCGGCTTCATCGGCCCAAACCGCAGCGTGTCCGGTCCGCGCCGCGCCAGAATTTCAATCGGCAAACACCCCTCAAAATACTCCGCCTTCTCCCACTCCTTCGACTCCGCCTCTTCCGCCGTCGTCAGCGCATGCAGAAAGACTTCGTACTCTTCCTTCGTCATCGGACAGTTGATGTAATCCGCCGTCCCTTTGTCCCACCGCGCCGCAAAATACACGCGCTCCATGTCGATCGTCTCCGCATCCACGATCGGCGAAATCGAGTCATAAAACGCCAGGTGCTCCGCGCCCGTCAGCTTTGCAATCTCGCGGCTCAACACATCCGAAGTCAGCGGACCCGACGCGACAATCGTCAGCAAACCGTCCTCCGGCTCGAGCGAAGTCACTTCCTCCCGCCGCACCGTGATCCGCGGCTCAGCCGTAATCGCCTCCGCGATCCGCCGCGAAAACTCCACCCGATCCACCGCCAGCGCATGGCCTGCTGGAACGGCACAAGCATCCGCCAGCGCCAGCAGCTTCGACCCCGCCCTTCGCATCTCCTGCTTCAGCAGCCACGGCGCCGTATTCGGCGACTCGCTCTTCAGCGAATTCGAACAAACCAGCTCCCCAAACTCCGTCGTCTGATGCGCCGGCGTCAGGATCGGCACACCGTCCTTCCCTTCCCGCCGCATCTCAAACAACTCCACCTCGCACCCCAGCGAAGCCGCCGCCAGCGCCGCCTCCGGCCCCGCCAGCCCCCCGCCAATCACCCGAATCCTCTTCAACTCTTCACCATCCACGCACATCCATTCCTTACATCCAAATGCTTCATCATCCTGACCGCAGCGAAGGATCCGCAATGTCCTTGCTTTTCTTTCTGTCTGCTCTCGCTTTTCTTTCTGTCTTGATCTTGCTTTTTTTCTGTCATTCCCCTTAGGGGAATCTGCTTCTGCCCGTCCTACCCGTCCATCCTCGCCAGCCTGGCAAGCGCCTCGCCTGTCATCCGCACGTTCCGCCACTCATCCAGAAAATCCGCCCCCAGCGACTTGTAAAACTCCACCGCCGGAGTATTCCAATCCAGCACTTCCCACTGCAGCCGCGGACAGTTCTTTTCGACCGCAACCGCCGCCACCCGCGCCAGCAGCGCCTTCCCAATCCCCCTCCCGCGAAACTCGGTATGGACATACACGTCTTCCAAATAAAGCCCCGGCCGCCCAGTCCACGTCGAGTAATTGAAGAAATAAAACGCAAACCCGGCCGCCCTGCCATCTTCTTCAGCGATCAGGCAATGAAAATAAGGCTGCTCGCCAAACCCATCCCGCAGCAGATCCGCTTCCGTCGCCGTCACCGCATCCGGCTCCCGCTCAAACACCGCCAGCGCCCGGATAAACTCCAGAATCAATCCAACATCCGCCGCCACCGCTTCTCGTATCGTCGTTGCCATCTCTCGATTGTAGGACGAGGTGTTCGCAGGCTCTCGAAACTTGCGCCGATCCGCACCATCCTTACGCTATCTGAGAAGAGGCGCTGCCTCTGCACGCAAATCCCAACAGGGAGAAAGCATCATGAAACAAAAGGCCATGCACATTGCCATCATTCTTGATCGGTCTGGATCGATGGGCTCCATCGCGGGAGCCACCGTGGAAGGAGTCAACGCATTTCTCTTCGAACAGCGTCAATCCACGGCGGAAGTCTCCCTGTTACTGGTCCAGTTCGACGACCAATACGATCAGCTTTACGCAGGCCCAATTGCCGGCGCTCCTATGCTCACCCTCTCCGAGCATCCCGCTTCAAATGAGGTCCGCTTCGAGCCTCGCGGCATGACCGCGCTTCTCGATGCCATGGGCAGGACCATCGATGACGTGGGAAACTCCCTCGCCGCTCTATTGGAAGAGAAACGCCCAGCCAAAATCGTCATTGTCACCATGACCGACGGCCAGGAAAACAGCAGCAAGCATTTCACCCAGCAGCAAATCGCGGCAAAGATCCAGCACCAGCGAGACGTCTACAAGTGGGAGTTCCAATTCCTTGCCGCCAATCAGGACGCAATCGCCACGGCTGCCGCGATGAACATCCCCATGGGCAACGCCATCACCTACACGGCCTCTTCGAGCGGCGCCCGCAACGTCATCGCCTCGGCTTCCCGCAGTGTCCGCGCCTATGCTGCCGTCGGTGCACCCATGCCCGCGTTCTCAAAGCTAGATCGCGCCGCAGCGATAGAACCTGAGCCGGAAGAGGCCAAAACCTAGATCCACCGGCATCCGCTCACTCGCAAAACGGCTGACCTGCTCTCGGCAGGTCAGCCATTTTCATCGCGCCCTTTTCCTCGACCCCGCCACCACCCACCCCAGCGACAGCAGCGTGATCAACGAGATAATCGCCAGCGAACAGACGCAGTACACACACCACACCATCAGCACATCCTTCTCGATATGCGTCAGGTACAGCGAGAATCCCAGCCCCACTACCGCCGCACTCAGCAACAGCTTCCGCCA
>CAILBQ010000544.1 GCA_903832475.1 uncultured Acidobacteriota bacterium
AGCGAATACTCGTGACCCGAGCTGAAACAATTCAAAGCCGGCGAGGAACTTACCACGGCGATCTTCATTTTGGTAATGTGATGGTGCGCAATCGGGACGCCATCGTCATCGACTTCGGATCGATGCACGATTTTGGCCCAATTACTGCCGATCCTGCGTTCTTGGAAGTCAGCTTGGTTTTCGGCACGGACGACAAAGATGACGCGACTGCGTTTGCGGGGTGGAAAGATTTTGTGGACGAATTGTTCGTTAAGACGCTGCCGCTAAGTCCGCCCATACACGATGCAGAGCATTTCCGATTTGCCTGGCTCCGGAAGGCGGTTCGCGAGTTACGACATATCGGTTCCTGCTGCGACATTGAACGTGACGAGGCTTTGATCGTTCTGGCCGGTTGCCTCCTCCGGTATTGCCGCCTTTCGATCCTTGAGTTCGCGAGCCCCGAACTCGTGAAACTCTCCGAAGACCGCCGGGCTTATGCGCTGGTAGTGGCTGCGGACATCTGCTCAAAACTTAACGGAGCAGATGCCAAGGGTTGACCAAATTCGGCAAACCGGGACTTTCGCCAACAACGAGGAGGCGAACGCCTCTCTTGTAGCTGCCGGGGATGTGGCTCTGGTCGTGCGTGGAATTCCGCGCATGTTGCTAGCCAAGTGCCCGTGCGGTTGTGGTGACACTTTGGTGCTCAATCTGGACCGACGTGCTGGCCCGGCTTGGCGACTCTACAAACGTGGAGCTTCCCTTACCGTTCACCCGTCTTACTGGCGTGATACCAAATGCGAATCACATTTCATACTGTGGAACAGTCGCATCATTTGGTGCGATTGGCGGGATTACGATAGCATCTGGGAGCGGTCGAACGACATTGAGGAGCGGGTGCTCGCTATGTTGCCAACCGAGTATGTGAGTTACGATGACTTGGCCGAACAACTGCAAGAAATCCCATGGGATGTTCTACAAGCGTGTCACGCCCTCGTTAGGAAAAAGACGGCCATCGCTCATCCCGACAGGAAGACCGGTCAATTTCGTCGGATTTGACCAAGCACACTAACGCGAGTCTCGCGCTCGGACACCTGCCTCGCCTGCATTCTTAAGCCATCGCCCGCTCTCGGATATGAGACAGCAATGTGACTAACTCGTCTACCTGGGCGGAACTAAAAACGCCCTCTGGCCCTTTCGGATTCAGATCGGTGAAGGGGGATTCGTAAAGCAAAGCAGGTTCCATCGCGCCGTGCGCTGTCAGGTGGTCCACGATGAGGTTCACGAACTCGATTTGATTCGCGCTTAGTGTTTTTCCTGCGGTGAAACCGCCAAATGCCTGTTTCGCCGCTTCGCGGTCCATGCCAATCAGCGAGCGCACGAACAGCCCCAAGCTTTGGCTCTCTGCTTTCGCCCTCTGCAAATAATTGGGATTGGCCACGCCGCTTTCCGCGAGCACACGTTCCAGCTCCGCCAGATCGAGGGCGGTTAGTGGCTGGTTGAGTCGCAGTTTTTGAATGGCGAGCTGGTCCTGATGCGCACGGAGAAAGGCCCGTGCCTTATCGCGGAATTTTTCGAAGCCATCCGTCGCGGTAAATTCAGGCAATTCGACCGTCGTTTCATGGCCCAACGCATCTTCGAAGTCCGTGTAGATCGGTTTGCGTTGCTGCTTTTCGATCAACTTCACCAAAGACCGGAGACGCTTGCGCGTCTGCTCAAGCATGGAAACCGTTATATCCCGCCACCATTCGTCAGTCTGGATCTCTTGGATATGGGCCAATTGCTGGTGCACCATGGGGATGCTGGCCTTTTCCTCAAGAAGGCGGGCTATGGCAATGACCTGTCTGCTGAGGCGCTCAAAGCCCGGTTCAGACCGCAACACTGCGAGTTGGAGGTTTAGTAGCAAAAGATCGAATCGCTTGGCCTCCTCATCCTCGGGTTCAAGCTCAGTAGGCAAGCCAGCCACATCCCGTGCCAGTTCGCTCATGGCGTCCGGCTCTAAGACGGTCCACGCGTCCCTTTTGGCATATTTCTCCACCAGCCGGCGCTGCGTCCGAACTACGAAGTTGTTGACGTTCATCGCGGCTACCTCCGTCCGAAGCAAATCTCGTATCTCCTGCCGCAGCTCAATCTCGTGTTGCGGAATATCGGTCACCAAGCCCGGCGGAGCCTTGTCTAATTCGGCGATGATCTCCAATCGGGCCTTGAAAAGGCGCTTCCCGAGCGCTTCGCCGAGTGCGCCGTCAGTCGTCTCGGGATTCTGACTGAAGAACTCCAAATTCTGGCAATAATCGAACACATAGAAAAACTCCTTGTTCTTGCCGGGGCCGAATAAATCGGGGCATAGACGGGTGCCGCGCCCGACCATTTGCCAGAACTTGGTCTTTGACCGCACCAGCTTGAAAAACACCAGGTTCACCACCTCGGGCACGTCGATACCGGTGTCGAGCATGTCAACGGAGATGGCGATGTGCGGCATCTTGGGCGGATTGGAGAAATCATCTATTATAGACTGCGCGTAAGGCAGATTACAGTGCACAACACGCGCGAACGCGCCCTTGAGATGCGGATAGTTAACGTCAAATCGCTTGGCGATGAATTCGGCGTGGTCCTGATTCTTTGCGAAGATGATGGTTTTTCCTAACCGATCTCCGCCGCCAACTTTCTGGCCGCGAGTCATCAAGTGCTCCAGAACCTTGTCCACGGTGTCTTGGTTGAAGAGCCACTTGTTCACTGCCTCGGCGTCGATATTTGCGGGTGTCCCGCCTTCTTCATCCCACTCCAACTCATCCCATTGTACTTTTTCCTCCTCGGGTAGGTCGTCGTATTTGATGCCTTCTCGCTGGAATTTGAGCGGCACAGAGACGGACTTTGCTGGCACCAAAAATTTGTCCGCCACCGCATCCTTCAATTCATAAGCATCCGTCGGCACGCCTTTCTCCAGGTCAAACAAGCCATAGGTGTCGCGATCAATCTCATCACGAGGCGTTGCAGTCAGGCCGACAAGCAGAGAGTCGAAATAACGGAAGATAGCCGCGTATTTTTGGTAAACTGACCTGTGCGCTTCATCGATGATAATGAGATCGAAGTGGCCGGCACCGAAGCGGCGCTGGCCGTCGTTCGTTTCTTCAATCAAGCCCATCATCGTTGGATACATGGATACGAACACCCGGCCTTCGGTTTCCTTCTCAGTGACAAGATTCACTGGCGCGGAGTTAGGCAGGTGCTTCTTGAAGGCGTTCACGGCTTGCCGCACCAAGGCCACCCGGTCTGCAAGGAACAGAACCCGCTTCGCCCAGTTGCAACGCATAAGCAGATCGCAGAGCGCAATCACCGTTCGCGTCTTGCCTGCACCCGTGGCCATCACCACCAATGCTTTCCTGTCATGGTCTTTTTCGAATGCCTCGCAGATTCGGCGGATGCTCCGGGTCTGGTAGTAGCGTTCGACGATCTTTTCATCGATAGTCGCGCTGGCCAACTTGGCCCGGCTTTGGCGACGCTGGATCATCAGCTCTAATTCGTCTTTCTTATAGAACCCCTGCACCGGACGGGGCGGGTAATTCACGTCGTCCCATAACCAGTGTTCGTAACCATTCGAGTAGAAAATCACAGGTCGTCGCCCGAACTGCTTCTCGAGGCAATCCGCGTAGAGCTTGGCCTGTTGCTGACCAATCTGGGCGCTTTTCCTCGTCCGCTTCGCCTCGACTAAAGCCAATGGGAGGCCGTCATCGCCCCATAGGACATAATCCACGAAACCCTTGCCTTCGTTATTCGGCATCCCCGTCACCTCGAACTCGCGGTCGCGTTCTTGTGTCAGTGGCCAGCCCGCTTCCTTGAGCAGCAGGTCGATGAAATAATCGCGCGTTTCTGCTTCCGAGTAGTCGTGCTGGTCGGGCGTAACGGCGTTCTTCTTCTTGATCTCGATGATCTCCCGGCGCGCCTGTTCCAGTTGCTTACTGAGCGTCTCCTTATCCGAAAACAAGGCCGAGAGCTTCGTGTCTTTGTCCGCCAGCTGCGCCGCGAATTTTTGCAGCTGGTCCTGCGTCTGGGTGGGCACCGGCGCCGTTGTCGGTAACAAGTCGGGATTGAAAACCAGACCATCTGGTGGCCGTGCTCCGCGTGCATAGGTCCGCGCCAACCAGAAACTGACATGGAAGAGTTCCCGGACAGACGTGAGTGCGTCAAACTGCGTTACCGGGCGGTGACTGTGCACCGCCTGATTCCCGAGCCGCGTG
>CAILBQ010000545.1 GCA_903832475.1 uncultured Acidobacteriota bacterium
ACATTGACGCTTTTTGCCGGATCAATCGCCTCATACGCGCCGAGCAGATAATTTTGCTTCCTCTCTCTTTGCCCAGGACGCTCCACGCTGGACCGCTGAAAAAGCCAACGCCTGGTATGCCGAACAGCCATGGCTGGTCGGCGCCAACTTTGTCCCGTCCGACGCGATCAACCAGCTGGAAATGTTCCAGGCAGCCACGTGGAACCCGCAGCTCAATGACAAAGAGCTTGGCATGGCCGAAGGGATCGGCATGAACACCATGCGCGTATTCCTCCAGGACCAGCTGTGGGCGCAGGACCCGGAAGGCTTCAAAAAGCGCCTCGACGAATTTCTCACCATTGCCTCTAAGCATGGCATTCGGCCCATTTTCGTCCTCTTCGACTCCTGCTGGGAGACCGACCCCAGGCTGGGACCGCAGCATCCGCCTATTCCCGGCGTACATAACTCCGGCTGGGTACAAAGCCCCGGCACCAAAGGCTTGATGGACCCGGCTTATGAGCCGAAGCTCGAGAGCTACGTCAAAGGTGTGGTCGGCGCCTTTGCGAACGATAAGCGCATCCTGGCATGGGACGTGTGGAACGAACCAGACAACGGCAACGGCTCCAAGAAGCCTGGCGAGGCTCCAAACAAGGCGGAGCTTGTCGATCGCCTGCTCCCCAAGGCTTTCGCCTGGGCTCGCTCCGTCCATCCAACCCAGCCGCTCACCAGCGGGGTCTGGGAAGGGGATTGGTCAAACCCCGACAAGGAAAGCCCAACCACCAAGATTCAACTTGCCGAATCGGACATCATCAGCTTTCACAACTATTCCTGGCCGGAGGGATTCGAAGCCCGCATCAAGGAGCTTCAGCCCCTCGGCCGCCCCATCATTTGCACCGAATACATGGCGCGCGGCGCAGGGAGCACGTTTGACGGCAGCTTGCCGATCGCCAAAAAGTACCACGTGGGCGCCATCAACTGGGGCCTGGTTGCCGGCAAGACGCAGACCTACCTGCCCTGGGATTCCTGGCAAAAACCTTACGTCCTCGACCAGCCCACCGTCTGGTTCCACGAAGTCTTCAAGCAGGACGACACGCCCTACCGCCAGCACGAGGTCGACCTGATCCGCGAACTCACCGGCCGGGGCAAGAGCTAAAAACGGTGTGAGCGTGAAGAGCAAATACTTGTGGACGGCGACGGGCGCGCGCACTGCGAGCTCTTGCCCTTCACACTCACACGAGCTCCCCCGATCAGTGCCCGTCTCCATCAGGATCGCTGGCAGCCGCTGCTTTGCCAGCTGAACTGATAGTGACCGTGTCCGGTTTCAGGGTGGCTGGCTCCGCAACCGGCGGTGGGGGAGCGACGGGTTTGGCGACTTCGGCCGCGGCTTGGCTGGGCGCAAGTGCGCCAATCGGGGAAAGACTCATAGATATTCTCCTTTGCCCGCTTCATCGGCCAGGCCGCGGACAACATGAAAACTTTCCACCAAAGGTTTCCGGAAGGTATTCAGAAACTGGTTGTCAGCCGCAGCGCAAAGCTTCGAGAGGGGCCGATTGCATTCCCCGAGAACAACCCCCCGAAATCGATCACATCCAGGATGTTGTTCAGGTTCTGGCCATCGGCCTGCAGCTTCAGCTTGAGCCGGTCGGAGGTATACAGATCCGCGCCCGCCGAAGCATTCAGCTTGTACGACGGATCGATCCGCCCGCGTGCAAAGTTGATGCGATTCAGCACGCCCTGCCCGTACTCGGCCAGCACCGTCGATGGGTCGCCATCAAAGTCAAACGGCAGGCCTGAGTCGAAAAGAAGTCCGCCGGCAACCCAGAACCTTGGCTTGACTTGATATCGCACCCTGCCCCGGAACGTATTGCGCTGGTCCTGCGAATCGGGGAAATGACCCGTCAACTGCGAAGCCGCATCGCCAGCATTGCTGCCCAGAAACAGCCCGCCGACGACCGGAAACCACGCATTGCCCAACGTGTATGAGTAGCTGGCGTACCCCGAGAAATGGCGCCAGTCGGCAACTTCCAGCTTAGCGTCCCCGCCGTAGATGATTCCTTTGCGAAACGCGATTGGAAAGCTGATCCCCGTGTTCTGAATCTGGTCGTCGTCGGCAAAATTGTTCACGTTGCGGCGGAAGTAGTTGGCGTCCAGCCGAACGTTCTTCCAAAATGCTTTGGTGAGCCCGACCTCGTAGTAGTCCCCGCGCGAGGGCTCAACGGGAAGACGCAGAAAATTGCCCGGGCTGATCGACTCGACCTGGGTGGAGCTCGACAGCAGGATGTTTTCAAACGAAGGGGTTTGAAACACCCGGTCGTAGGCCCCGTGGACCATCAACTGCGCGGCGGGAAAGTAATGGGAAATCGCAATGCGCGGCTGCAGCGACTGCCGGTTCAGCAGCAGTTGGTAGTGGTCCCAGCGCAGGCCGGCGGCTATCGTCCAGTTCTTGAGCCGCACCGAATCTTGCACGAATATCGCCTGTTCGAGGTCAGGCCGAGAACCTGCGAAGGCAAACGCCGGCGCCGTGCCCGGGTCGAACTGGGTTGGATCGGTGATGTTGTAAGCGAAGTTCTCATGCAGGAAGGTGTTGTCAGCTTCGACGCCAGCCTTCCATTCGTGTCGCCCGCGATCCATGGTCACGCTGGCTTTGAAATACCCTTCGCGAATGGAATTGTGCTGAAAGGCCTCGATCGGCGTCGATTGCGGGTTGGATTGAAAGTCGTTGGCGTTGTCGCGGACCATGGCGCGCACATCCCCCGACGCGGTGGGCGAGAAGATGTGCTGATAAGAAGCGATGCCCATGGTTTCGACATTGTCGGCCGTCTCGCGCTGCCCGGCCGCCTGCTGCACCTGCTCGTTAGGCAGGTCGTAGCGAGCCACTTCGTGCCGCACGGTCAGGCCCAGCTTGTCGCTGGGCGTCAGCTCGCGCCGATAATTCAGCGAAAAATCTCCCTGCGTCCCGGTATTCGAAAAATTCTGCGGCACGACAGGATTCAGGTAGTGATCGGTCCGGCTGCCGCTGCCACTTGCCCCCAGCGTGTTCTTCCCCCATACATACTGCCCTTGCGCAAACGCGCCTGCCGTGTCGAAGCTGCCTCCCGAAAGCACTGCCTGCCCGTGAAATCCGGCTTGCGCGTCCTCAAGCGTATTCACTTCGACTACCCCGCCCATCTTGCGCCCATATTCGGCGGGAATGCCGGCCGTGTAGATGCTCATCGACTGCACATCGTCCGCTTCGATCTCCGGGCCGAAGCTCGGCGAACGATTGTCCGTCAGCGGCACGCCGTCGATGACAAACTGCGTCTGGTACTCAGAGCCACGCGGATGCAGCACCGCATTGCCCTCATACAGCCAGCCCGGCTCTGAGTTGACGAGATCCTGCAAAGAACGCCCCGGCAGCGACCCCAGGCGGCTGGCGATCTGCTCCGTACCCACCTGGTTCACCGACCCAGCCTGGTCTGGGTCGATCAGCGTCTCCATTGCCCGCACGGCAACCGATTGTCGAACCGAAGCAATCTTCAATTGAATCGCCAGCGGCCGCGGCACCGAGGTGCGAATCTCGACCACGTTGTCCACATCCGCAAAACCGGCTTCGCGAATTTCCAGGTGATACAGACCAAAGGGCAGCCGCTCCGCCAGCAGCTTGCCGTCGGCGCCTGTGGCCAGGCTCGCCTCATAGTGGCTTGCCTTACTCTCGAGATGGACCGTGGTCTTGACCCCCAGCCCCGAAGGGTCGGTCACTCGCAACTGGAGCTCTCCCCGGTTCACCTGCCCAAGGGCCGGCATCGCCATCGCCAATAAGAAGAGAAGCTTTTTCATCGAATCCAAACCGGGCAGGGAATCGGCCGGCACAGCGCAGTCCTGCTCATGAGACGCGCCGGCGCACCCATTCGATGATACCGGTCGGCGGGGTCCCGCTCCATCCCCAGATCAGGTCACACCACGCGGAGGGCGGTCCCGGGTCGACACGGAGGGAATATCATCGGGTTTTTTTCCTTAACACCTGATTCCGCTGGAAGCATGCCTCGCTGTGATCGTTGACCATCCCGGTGGCCTGCATGAAAGCGTAGATAATCACGGGCCCGACAAACTTGAAACCGCGCTTTTTGAGCGCCGCCGACATCGCCTCCGATAGGTCTGTCTTCGCAGGCACCACACCGGTTGTATTCAACACAGGCTCGCCGCCCGCCAGCCCCCAAAGCCACGCCGAGAAGTCTTCGCCGGCCTCCTGCATCGCCAGGTAGATCCTGGCCCCGCCAATCGTCGCCTCGATCTTGGCCCGGGAGCGGATGATGCCTTCGTCGCCCATCAGGCGCGTTATGTCCTTTTCCCCAAACCTGGCGACCTTGACCGGATCGAACCCAGCAAAAGCCTTTCGAAACGCCTCCCGCTTGCGCAGAATCGTCTGCCACGACAGGCCCGCCTGAAAGCCTTCCAGCATGAGGATTTCCCAAAGCGCGCGGCTATCGCGTTCTGGAACGCCCCACTCCTCGTCATGATATTGACGCATCAGCGGATCGCTTCCCGCCCATGCGCAACGTATTTTTTTGTCTGCTGCCTCAGCCAGTGTCGTCATGCCCCAGCATAGCGCGGCGGCTTTACAGCGTTCGCTTGAAGAGCGGCGTGGCAATCAGCAGCGTCCCAATCCCGAAGAGGAAGAGAAAGATCAGATCCGGCTGAATCGCCACCCAGCCGCCATCTTTCAGCAGGATCGCCTTGAAGGCATGGATGGAATACGTGAACGGATCGACAATGGCGATTGCCCGCAGCCACGGAGGAAACGCGGCGATGGGGTAAATCGATCCGCTGGGGAAGAAGAGCAGCGTGTTCAGAACCCCGAACATGGCCCGCGGCACCAGCGGATCTTCGACGCGCACCATGAGCAGAAACATCATGCCGTTGAAGGCAATCGAAGTCACCACGATCAAGACCGAAAGCTGCAAGACCTGGTTGATATGAAAGATCACGCCAAGCCCCGCCAGCAGCGATCCAATCACGGTGAGGCTTATGCCGGAAAGCACCGCCTTGATGGCACCGGCGATGTTCAGCCCCATCACCAGTTCGAGGCGCGTGATCGGCGTGACGAGAAAGCCTTCGTGTACCCCGCGCGCCTTATCGTCAATGTACAGCATGCCGCCGCCGATCATCACCGAAACATACATGGCCAGGGCGATCGACCCGGCCAGCAGGTACTTCATGTATTCGACATACGGGTAGAGTTCGACGATCTGCAAGCTGATTTTCTGCACCACCTGTGGCTGGATCACCGGCTGGTTCAGCGCATCGACCAGCGATTGCATCTGCGCTTCCAGGCTGCTGCTCATGAACTGGTCGGAGTTATCGACCACCAGCCCCAGCTTGGGCGAATCCCCCGCCAGCACGCGACGCGAATACTGCATGGGAATGATTACCGCGGCATCGATCTTGCCCGTGCGCACGTCCTCGCGCGCCTGGCGCTCGTTGTCATAGGGGACGGTGCGGAAGGTGTCGATGTTCGCCGCGATCGAATCGAACGCCTCTTTGATCTGCACCGCTTGCTCGCCGTGGTCGTAATCGACAACGCCTACGCGTGCATTGTGGATCTTTCCTCCAAATGCGTTGCCCAGGATGATCAACTGCACCAGCGGCAGCACCATTGAAACCAGCATCAGCGTGGGCGAGCGGAAGAACTTCCGCAGTTCGCGCTCGACAATCGCCATCATCCGATTCATGCCTGCATCCCCGGCCGCGGAGGCATCACAAACTGGTGCGCCTTCACCGCTTCATCGCGCAACTGCCTTCCCGTGAAATAGACAAACACATCATCCAGCGTGGTGTTCTGAACGCTCAGTGCCTGGATCGTCACCCCGGCCGCAACCGCCATCTCGACGAGTGCTGTGGTCGTGCGCGGTCCGTTCTCGGTATGCAGCCGGTACGTTCCTTCACTTTGCGTCTCGACGCTCGTGACTCCTTCCAGCCGCTCCAGCCGTGACTGCCACTCGCCGGCGGCGCCAGCCAGTTGCACCTCCACCACGCCCGTGCCCGGAACACTGGCTTTCAAGGCGATCGGCGTGTCGAGGGCAACGAGCTTGCCATGATCCACGATGGCGATGCGATCGCAGAGGTGGTCGGCTTCGTCCATGTAATGGGTGGTGATCAGCATGGTCAGCGCACGCTGCTTGCGCAGGTTGTCGAGCATCTCCCACACAGCCACGCGCGACACCGGATCGAGACCGGTTGTAGGTTCATCGAGAAAGAAGATGCGCGGATTATGCACCAGCCCTCGTGCTATCTCGAGCCGTCTTCGCATGCCGCCCGACAGCGTCTTGGTCTGCGCGTCGCGCCATTTGACCAGGTCGACGGCCTCGAGCAGCTCCTGGATACTCTTCTTGCGATCCGCTCTGCCCACGCCATAACGCGTGGCGTCGCTGGACTGAGTCGCTTCGACCGT
>CAILBQ010000546.1 GCA_903832475.1 uncultured Acidobacteriota bacterium
CTTCACGGTTCGCCTCATGGGAATCTTAATCCAGAAACCAGTGCCACTGGTCTTCCGTCAGCGGCACGACGCTGAGGCGGCCGATGATCACCAGCGGAGATTGTGCGAAGAGCGGTTCGGCTTTGATCTCCGCCAGGGTCTTCGGATGCTTGAGGCGCTTGCCGACTTTGACCTTGACGATGGGCACCTTGGGGTCGGTGGGGTCGACGCTGACCACCGTGCCGGTGCCGACGGCAGTGCGTTCATCGCCGGTGTGGTAGAAGATCCACTTCGTGCCCTTCGGCATCTGCCGTAGGTGCATGACCGCGGTCGCGTTGTTTACGTTGTCCCATACGGTTTCCTTGTCGCGCAGAAAATCATCGAAGGAAGACACGTCGGGCTCAGTCTTGAAGAGGAAGTAGGGCATGTGGGAATGGTACGGGAGGGACCAGGGATCAGGGAACAAGGATCAGCCGGAAAGGCAGGGACGAGGGACTTAGGGACGAGGGACAAGGGACGAGCGACAAGGGACGAGAGGCAAGGAGTGAGGACTCAGTCAGCTAGGCGAACTGATTCGCATGGTAAGATTTCCTTACTTCCTTTTACAAGGAGAC
This sequence comes from uncultured Acidobacteriota bacterium, assembly GCA_903832475.1. Taxonomy (GTDB): domain Bacteria; phylum Acidobacteriota; class Terriglobia; order Terriglobales; family Acidobacteriaceae; genus Acidicapsa. The sequence goes on from CAILBQ010000546.1 coordinate 594, forward strand.
GCCATGCTCGCGAAGATCACCAGCAAGAACCAGATCACCCTGCCCAAAGCCATCGCCAGCCAGTTCGGCGGCGTGGAGTACTTTGAAGTCAGCACCGATGGCGACGCCATCTCACTTCGTCCGCTGCGCAGAAGCCGCGCCGATGAAGTGAGACAGAAGTTGGAACTACTCGGCATCACGGAACAGGATGTCGCCGACGCAGTCGCGTGGGCGCGTTCCTCCGAATGAGCGCAGTGCGTGTTGCGAGAGTAGTTTTCGAAACCAACACGGTCGTTTCCGCCATTCATTTCACGAACGGACGTCTGGCCTGGTTGCGCAGCCACTGGGCCTCCGAAGCCTGCCTTCCCTTAGTTTCACAGGCGACAATTGCCGAATTGAACCGGGTCCTCGCCTACCCAAGATTTCGCCTGGGCCCTGAAGAGAGACTAGGGGCTATGGAAGACTACCTGCCCTTTTGCCAGGTTGTGGAGGTCACGAGCGCCTGCCCCACACAGTGCCGTGATCCCAAGGACCAGAAATTCCTCGATCTGGCGGAAGGTGGTGCGGCGGAAATTCTGGTCACCGGCGACGCTGACCTTCTTGCTCTCGCATGCACAACCAACTTCGCGATTGAAACGCCAGCCGATTACCGGATTCGGGTTGAGAGCCGCAGGCGCTGAGGCATAACCATCAACGAGCGGGCTCACTGTGCTGCTTTAACTTGCCACTTGAACGGGCCCACTTCGACGTGCCCGCTTCAACGGGCTTTAGCATGGCCTAGGTGCCAGTGGCGGCAGAATTTGCAATAGTAGGCCACCATACCCTGGCTGGGGACGCCCTGCTGTTCGCGGTAAAGCTGGGCGGTGTCGGCAGCTTTCTTGCTGGGATAGGCTTCTTTGCCGGCACAACCGTTTTCAAAGGCCGGATCGACGGGGGTTTCCCTGGCGGGGATGGGGAGCGGGGCAGACTCAACCTTTCGGGCGGCGCCGCTGGCCCATTGCTGCAGTCGATTGACATCCTTCTTGAAGCCCATCGAAGAACTTGACTCCCTGCCGAAACATACCAGTTACCAAGCGTACTTGATCCGCAACCCTTTGCGCTTCAGGAGACGGTGGGCTCCCCTTCTGTCAGCCAGGCGCGGGAGTTGAGCATGGTGCGCTGGTCGAGGGCCCAGATCTTGTCGGTCATTTCCCCGGGGCCGCGGCCTTGGCGGGCGGATTTCTGCAATTCGCTGGCCAGCGTGGCCATCTTGGCGTCCATGTCGTCGAGGAAGTTGAGCATGAGGGCTTCGGGAATCATGGGGATCTTGGGCGATCCGAATTCAAGCTTGCCGTGGTGCGACAGGATCATGTGCAAGACCAGCGTCTTCAGCCGCGGAGGGAAGCCGGGAATCTCGTCGATCTGCTTCTCGATCATGGCCGCGCCGATCTGGATGTGGCCTAGCAGGGTGCCTTCAAGGGTGTATTCGAAGCCGGTCGTCCAGGCCAGTTCGCGGATCTTGCCCAGGTCGTGCAGGATCACGCCGGTCAGCACCAGGTCGCGCATGAGGATGGGGTAGTGCGGGACGACTTTGTCGGCCAGGCCGAGCAGGCTGACGACGTGCTCGAGCAGGCCGCCTAGCCAGGCATGATGAAGTTGCTTGGCGGCGGGCGCTTCGCGAAAGGCTTCGCGGATGGCGGGGTCGGCCAGCAGCGAAACCACCAGCCGCTGCAGCCAGGGATCGGTGAAGCTGGCGATGGAAAGCTCAAGTTTTTGCCAGAGCTCGGCGACGCTGTACGTGGTGGCGGGAAGCAGGTCCGCGCGATCATAGTCCGTGGAGCCGACCTTCTTGAGCAGATCGATTTTGAGCTGGAGGACGCCTTCAAACTTGGAACAGCAGGCGCGCGCTTTGACCACATCGCCCTTTGAGAAATCGACGGCGATGCGATTGTCGGCCGGATCCCAGATGCGGGCTTCGATCTGTCCGGAGTTGTCGCCGAGGATGAGCGAAATATAAGGCTTGGCGGAGCGGGTAGTGCGGTTCTGCTTGCTAAGCACCAGGTAGATCGAGTCGAACGGCTTGTTTTCTTCGTACCGAACCAGGTCGGCGATAAAAATTTCTTTCATGCTGAGGTGAGCTTACCGCATCAGAGGCGCGATGGGAGCGCGCGAAGACATGGGAAGGACCGCTTGCACTAAATTCGGGAATCGCCTTGAGGGCGGCCAGGATTGTGATCTACGTCACAGACTGGTCGAGAACTTCGGGACCAGTCTGAGGTCATAGCATTCTTCTCCCGAGACTCCGCTCAGGAATTCCATACAGTCTCCATTCCCGATTTGACGCACCCCGCGAATTTCAGCGAGGGCGTCCGTGATTCCTCTTTTCCCTTGTGCCGATTGGCACTCTGCAAGGTCGGCCACTGCTTCAGAAGCAGGCCGGACGACGATGAGGAGGGTTTCATGCCAACAATTGCACCGCGCGTCAAGATCCCTGCAGTACGAGTTCCACATCTCAAGCCGCTCACCGACATCCATTGCGTTCATTGTTATCAGCCGTTGAGCGCCGCGGCCGAAGGGCCGATTCCCGCACACCAAGCCAAGAAGCACGATTGCCTGGAGAGCCAACTGGCCAAACAGCCCGCAACACCCGTGCCTTTTAACTAGAGACAAACGAACGTCCTGCTGCCTGGCAGAAGGTGCCTGCCTGCGCTGCGATCCTCAATCGCGTAAAAGCAAGAGCCCATTCCGCCGACTGCGCGGGATGGGCTTTCTGCTGAATCGCCTGCGAATCTAGTGCGGTGGTTCGGAGGCGGGAGTATCGGTCTGCGGCGGATCAGGGCTGGTGGGAGTTTGCTGCGGCGCCGAAGTGCCGGGAGTCGACTGGGTGGTGGGATTGGCTTTGGGCGCGGTTGCGGGTGCCGGAGCGCCCGGCACGGGAGCCGCTGGGGTAGCCTCAAGCGGCGCTGTGTCGGTTGCCGTTTTGGGACGTTCCTGCATGCGAGTTTTTTCGCCGGTGGTCGCGCCAGTACCCTTTTTCTTTTTCTTATTCTTGGTATCGCCTTCGAGGCCAAGCGGGGTCGACTGGGTCTGCCGATCGGCGACCTCGGCCGCATCGGGCGGCGCCGGGGTAAAGCTGTCTAGCTGAGGTCCTTTGGGCTTGGGAGCCTTGGGAAGCTTGGAACGCGCGGCGAAGCGGGTCTTCTTTTCCGGAACCGTTGGCTGGAGCGGATTGTCGGGCTCGTCGGCGGTGTTTTCGGCTACTTTGGGTAGCGCGCCGGCGTCTTCAACTTTGGTCTCGGCGGCGTTGGGCAGGGTTTCGCGCGGTGCCTGTCCGTAGCGGATCTTTTCCTTCTTGCCGGCTTTCATGGTGACCGGCGCGGCGGCAGCTTTCGACTTCGACGACTTACCGGTTGCGGGAGTGGCAACATCCGCAGCCTTGGCCGGGGTAGTATCGGCGGAGGCGGGGACCAGGGCGGCCTGTGCCGGCTTTTTACGGAAGCTGCGCTCGGTTTCGCGGAAGCGGGTGCGCTGCGTCTTCTTCTTTTTCTTCTGCGCGGGCGGCGTGTAGGAGCTGTACACCGGCTTGGTTTCCTTGGGGCTGGCTCCGGTGTCGACGTAGCCGGGCTTGATGTCGATGTAGGCCTCTTCGCGCATGGTGGTGAGGTAGGCTCGCATGGCCGGCTCCATGCGGCTCATGTACATGGCCTCTTCGACCTGCTGCTGGACGTCTTTGAAGGGCGGAACGCCGCCCTGCACGTGCTCGACTACCTTCAGAATCACGTAGCCCTGCTTGGTGCGAATGGGCTCGGTGAACTGTCCGGTTTTCAGGTTGAAGGTATTGTCTTCGAAAACCTTGGCAAGTTTGCCGCGTTCGAACTTGCCCAGATCGCCGCCCTGCGCGGCGGTGGTGCCGTCGCTCGAGGCGCGGGCAAGCTTGTCGAAATCGCCGCCCGCCTTGAGCTGGGCTTCTATGTCGTCGACCTTGGCCTTCGCGGCGGCAAGGCGCTGGGGATCTTCAGGTGCATTGGCGTCGGCTCCGGGAGCGGAGGTCGAAACCAGAATCTCGGCGAGGTGCACGTTTTCCGGCTGCGCGTATTCCTGTTTATGCGCTTCGTAATAGCGCTGCACTTCGCCCGGAGTGACGGAGACACGGCGACCGACTTCTTCGCGCATCACCTGCTGGGTCACGATCTGGTTGCGGATGTTCGCCTTGAAATCCTCGAAAGAGACGCCCTGGTCCTTGGCGGCCTTTTCCAGGTCTTCCATGGTTTCCAGGTTGTATTTCTTGCGGATCTCATCGAGCTGCTTGACCAGCTCGGTCTCGCCGGTGATGTTCAGCTCCTTGGCCTTGGAGATCCAGAGTTGCTGATCGATAAGGTTGCGCAGCAGGTCTTTGTGGCCGTCGACGATCTGCTGCATGCTGAGGCCGCGCTGGCGGGCCTCATCATCCATCTCCTTCATGGCGCGGTCGTAATCCGACTTGGAGATGACCTGGTCGTTGATGCGGGCCAGAATGCCTTCGACGGTCACGCCGCCGTAAGGGCTTTCCGGCGCCGCCGAGGCAGGTTTCGCCTGAGCGAGGCCGCAGAGAGGGGTGAAAGCGATCGGCGCCGTGGCCAGGAGCAGCAGGGCGGCCAAAGAGACGGAAGAGCGAGGCGCGGAGATACGGAAGGGTCGCAGGGTCATAGGGAAACAGTTGGAAGGCGGAAAAGCACGCCTGTTCCATAGACGTAATTGTAACCTCGATGAAAGCGGCAGCTGCGTCATGGGTGCCCGGGCTCGAGTAAGGTGCTGAAACGGAGAGGGAGGCGGCGCTATCCCTTCGACCGGTGGGCGCGTCCAATCGACACGATGCTATACTTTCGGTCAAGACAGCTCTGTTCGAGGCGTCTTCAGGGGTCGTGTTTGTGGCGGCTTCGGGGATTGGCTTCCGATAGGAAATGCGGCCCGGCAGGAAGCGTCTGGAGGTTCTCCCACCCATGACTCCGCGCGCCCGCAGGGCTATTTTTTCTCTGGTCGTATTTTTCAGCATTTGTGCGCTAGCAGGCACGCTTTTGCAAGGCAAAGTGGGGGCGCAGTCGGCCGCCGACGAGTCGCAGTTTCGCGACAGCGTGAAGGCCTTTACCAACGTGTATGCGCTGGTGGAACAAAATTACGCCGAGCCGATCAACGGAGAAAAAGCCGACACCGTTATTTATGACGGCGCGATTCCCGGCATGCTGCGGGTGCTCGACCCGCACTCCAACTTCTACGATCCAAAGGCGTACGCAAAGATGCGCGAAGACCAGCATGGACGCTATTACGGCGTCGGCATGGTCATCCAGCAGCAGTTGAACAAGATTTATGTCGTCACTCCCTATGAGGGAACGCCCTCTTTCCGCGCCGGTATCCGGCCGGGCGACGTGATTGCCACCGTGGACGGCAAAAGCGCCGACGGCATGAACTCCGAGCAGGTGGCCAAGGCGCTCAAGGGACCCAAAGGCACCCACGTTACGCTGACAACGCTGCGCGAGGGACAGAGCAAGCCGCTGACCTTTGACCTGGTGCGCGACGAGATTCCGCATCCTTCCGTCGATCTCAAGTACGAGATCCGGCCCGGCGTCGGATACATTCACCTGACCAATTTCCAGGAAACGACGGCCAAGGAAGTCGAAGACGCGGTCGACGGATTTGGCAACCTGAAGGGACTGGTTTTCGACCTGCGCGGCAACCCGGGGGGATTGCTCAGCCAGGCGGTCGAAGTTTGTGACCACCTCCTGGCCAAGGGACAGACCATTGTTTCGCAGCGCGGACGCGCCTACCCCGACCAGGTATACACAGCGACCCATGGCAACCAGGGGCATACCTTCCCCATCGTGGTCATCGTGAATCGCAACTCGGCTTCGGCGGCGGAGATTGTTTCGGGCGCCCTGCAGGATCACGATCGCGCCCTGATCGTCGGCGAAACCACCTTCGGCAAGGGTTTGGTGCAGACCGTCTACAACCTCGCCGAAAATACCGGCCTGGCGCTGACCACCTATCACTACTACACGCCCTCGGGCCGGCTGATTCAGCGGGACTACAACGGGGTTTCGCTGTTTGACTACTACAATCATGCCAATGCGCTGCCGGCGGACAACACCAACAAGGAAGTGAAGCTGACGGATGCAGGTCGCACGGTCTATGGCGGCGGCGGCATCACTCCCGACGAAAAGATCGAGCCGCCCAAGTCGAATCCATTCATGGATTCCCTGCTCTATCACTACGTCTTCTTCCACTTCGCGCCGCATTACCTGGCCAACAAGACGGTAACGCAGGACTTCAAGGTGGATGAGCCGGTGATGCAGGAGTTCCGGCAGTTTCTGACCAGCCAGAATATTCCCTGGACCAACGACGACATCAACGGCGCGCAGGACTGGATCAAGACCAACATCAAGGCGGAGATCCTGACCAGCCAGTTCGGGCAGTTGGAAGGCTTGAGGACGCGAGCCGACTGGGATCCGATGATTCAAAAGGCGGTGACGTATCTGCCTCAGGCACAGGCGCTCGAAGACAGCGCCCACAAGGTGCTGGCACAGAAGGCCGAAGCGCGGAGCGAGTCGAGTAACTAGCCGTTTATTGGGAACGATTGAGGGCCGTCCTTCGGGGCGGCCCTTTGATTTGTGGCCCTCCCATGAAGGACTTTTGGGCTCGCATCCTTGAAGTAGTTACGCTTCTTCAAGGACGGAGCACTCGGCTCAGAACCCACACAACATTCTTCGTACTTTCTCAACGCTCATCTAGTCCTTTGGGACCGACACTCAACGTGTGCGTGATTTGTCCAATTGCTTGCGTGCGACGAATCGCGTCGCAAAGACCCAAAAGCTCCAGGTAGCCGCAATACAGAGGATGCCGCTAAAAACGCCGGAGAGCATTGTCAGTTGGCAGTCTCCTCTGTCGAAAGCCGCCTGCATCGCAGTCAAGCTGGCGGCGAGTACGATGAAAAGTGCAAAAGTGATTAAGAGGTGTTTAAAGAGTCCACCCTTCACGAGAATGCTTTTTTGTCATCGTGAGTTTCATCCATCCGCGGAAGGATCGATTGGTTCCATCGCCGGCCCTGGCAGTCGCTGCCGAGCCAATCGGACCACTCCTGCTCTCGCCCTTCTCCGTTTACACTGCTTTCGCGCCGTTGCCCTGGGTCAGATTCTTCGGAACCGGGAGTCACTCGGTGGCGAGGGCTTTTTATAGGTTGCCGAGAAACAGCGTCGTCGATGCCCAGGCTGAGGCGACCGCTAAATCAGTGACTTATTCCGTAATTACGCGATCGGCCCACTCCACCAGCGAAACAAAGATGGTTGGGCTGCCGAACTTCGCCCCCCACTGATCCAGGTCTGTTTGAGCTATTCCCCGTGCACGGCTGCAGGCGCCGCAGGCATAGATCTGAACGTGTCTTCCCGCGACTTTGGTGAGGGCCTGCTCCAACGGCGGCCAGCCAACCGGCACAACTGCCTCGGCTACCGACTTGCGCATCAGCGATACCGCTTCGCCCAGCAGGAAAATCTGCACCGAATGCCCCGCTTCAGATAGCGCCAGGCCGTGAAGAAAAGGAAAGGCTGCTTTGGTCGGATCATCCGAACCCCAGGCGCTTTTCATCATGATGTTCAGGGATTTATGCGTACTTCCCTGAGCCATCGAAGACGCTGCACCCGCGAACCCAGCCAGCGGTAAAGCAATGAGTTGTCGAAGAAAGGAACGGCGCGCCATGAGGACCTCCAGAAGGGTAGGCGCAGTGTAGCATTCGGTCCGTCGGATCGAGCAGAAATACCGTGTTGCCTCGCTCCGAATCGACTTTTCGCTCCGCCCTCTGCCGCCTCAGCAGAAGTACAGCCCTGGTCAGGGCTTCTTCGGAATGGTGAGCTGGGCATTGGCGGGGACTTTGTAGGTTTCGCTGAAGTTGCGCTGGTTGAGGCCCAGGCTGAGGCGGCCGCGTGAGTCGATATAGAACAACTCCTTCCCCACAGGCACATCCGAGAAAGTCTTCACGAAGGGGAATGCATAGTGCTTGCCGCCCAGGGTGATGGGCACGGTGTCGTAGAGCTGGTAGCCGAGCTGGGCAAAGGTTTCTGCCGGCACGTTGAGCACCAGGTTGCCGAATGGTCCATCCGTACCGATCACTTCCCCGTGCAGGCCGGTCGCGTCGACCGTGGCGCGCTTGATGTCCAGGCGGATGAGCTTGGCGGGATCGAGTGCGGGGCCGGCCTGGGTCCAATCGTCGCCCCGCGCCACGTGAGCTCCGGCGGGGGAGAAGATGTCCCGCCCATGGAACGTCGACGAGATGCCGGAGCCGATCATCCACTGCGGGTTGCTAATTTCGTGGACACCGTCAATGCCGTCGCGATCCTCGACCAGGGTGAGCAGGCCGTTATCGGGGAGGACGAAATACTGGCCGACTTTGGAGTGTGCAATGATGGCCTTGCGCGTCGATCCAACGCCGGGATCGATGACCACGACGAAGACTGCATCCTTGGGGAAATAGGGAGCCGAGCCGGCCAAAAACCGTGCTCCGGCAGCGATGTCGTAGGGCGCCGACTCATGCGTAATGTCGATGACGCGCACGCCGGGAGCGACACCGTCCATCACCGCCTTGCAGATGCCGACCGCATCATCCTTGACGTCGAAGTCGGTCATGAAGCCGATGACCTTCGGCAGACCACCGCGGGAGGAAATGCGGACGGACCGGTTCGTATAGGTGGAGCGATTGGTGTAAGCAAAGCGATGCAGCCGGACGTACCAGGCGACGGAGGCGACGAGCAGGATGACAAGAATGGACCAGCGCAGGGCTTTCAATGGAACTCCTTCACCGCGAATAAGACGAATCTGGCAACGCCACGTCAGGGCTTGTCGGGCTTGGCGGAACTGTCGGTTTTTTCGGTCTTCTCGTCTGGAAGATCGGATAGGATCTGGTTGGCTGACCCAAAGCGATGATATTCGCGGAAGCTGATGTCATTCAGAAAAGTTCGATGATGACCTTTCTGCAGGATCACCTGGGCGCCGATGGGCATCAGGTAATCGTTGCCGCCGATTGAGACAAAGTCGTAGTCCGCGCTGACCAGCGTTCCGTGGATCGGGTATCGTTTCGGCACGTCGTCTGCGATTTCCGTGATGCGGCGCACGGTGTGGGTCTTGCTGTCCAGGTAGACCTGGCCGTGATAGCCCACCGTGATGACTTCCTTTGCGCCCACTCGGAGGGCCATATTCGAGTTGGCCTGGGCCACCCGGTAGTCGAAGACCTGGACGGTTCCATCGCCGAGCGCCAGCGTCTCTTTCCAGACGATGTCGGCCTTCGACTCAGGCCGAAAAAGCCCGGAAACCACGGCGCCAAACATGCCTGCGGAGGAAATGCCCTGTTCGCCTTCTACGCCCTCGATCACGTGACTCTTGCGGCCGTCTTTCTCCAGTTCCAGAAATTTCCAGTCTTCAGAATGGTCGAGGAAGGTCAGCATGCCGGTCAACTTATCCTGATGCGTCCATGTCTTGCCCCCATCCAGGCTGACGGAGCGGTTGGTCATCTGTTGGCAGAGAAAGTTGGGCAGGGAGTTGCGGTAATCGGTGGCGAAGCGGGTGGCATCGGCCAGGATCGTCTTCACTTCATCGGCGCTGGGAGGCTGCACTGGATTGGCAAGGAACGTGATAGCCAGGGCACCCGCTGGGCGATTGGCGGCTGCCAAATCGGTGGTATCCGTCTCATCCTCAGCATCGGCTGGATCCGCTCCCGACACCGTGAATGACGCGACGGACTCTGCCGTCTTCCCGCCCTGCTGCAGCGTCACTTTCACCTGGTACGTGCCATCGTGAAGGGGGTGGATGTTGAAGCGATTCAGGTAGGAGAGATATTCCGATTCAAAGTCAGCCTGCGCGGTGGTAGGTGCGCCCAATGATTTGCCGTCGCGCAACACC
>CAILBQ010000547.1 GCA_903832475.1 uncultured Acidobacteriota bacterium
CGCCATGGGCGAAGATCGTCTCGTGCTCCTGCTGCAGGCCATCGCCGCTTCCAAGGCAGACACGGCCGACGCCTACATCGCTCCGCTCGGCGAGGCGCAAAATCCAGCCGCTCTCGAACTGGCCCGCGAACTCCGCCGAAGCGGCCTGCGCATCGAACTCGGCGACGGCAGCTTTCGCCTCAAGAAATCCTTCGAAGCCGCCGACAAAGTGGCCCGCGCCATCGTGCTCCTCGGCGAAGACGAGGCGCAATCCGGTATCCTGACACTTAAGGATTTCGCCAGCGGAGTGCAAAGCAAGGTAGCGAGAGCAGATCTCGCATCGACCCTTGTAGCAGCCCCCCGAACAACCTGAAAGAATCCCGGCGCCGCTTCCTTCACCGCAGCGCCCAGCAAAAGGACATTCGCAGTGCTCGATTTACTCGGCAATCTCGAACGAACGCATGTGTGTGGCGAGTTGCGCGCACAGGACGCTGGCAAGCAAGTCATTCTCATGGGCTGGGTCAACCGGCGGCGTGATCATGGCAACCTGATTTTCCTCGATCTTCGCGACCGCTTCGGCATCACGCAGATCGTCCTCGACCGGGACCTCACTCCGGATGGTCACGCCAAGGGCGAAGCCATCCGGCCCGAGTATGTGGTCGCCGCGATTGGCAAGGTCCGGTTGCGTGATGCGTTGGCCATCAATCCCAAGATGCCCACCGGCGAAATCGAGATCGAAGCCAACGAGATACTCATCCTGAACGACGCAAAACTGGCGCCATTCTCGCCGGCCGATGAAGCCATCGCCAACGAAGAAGTGCGGCTGAAGTATCGCTTCCTCGACTTGCGCCGCTCCGAGATGCAGCGCAATTTCATGGTCCGGCATCGCATCACGCTGGCTATCCGCCAGAGCCTGAGCGATCAGGGCTTTCTCGAAATCGAAACGCCCATCCTGAACAAATCGACTCCGGAAGGCGCGCGCGATTTCCTGGTTCCGAGCCGCGTGCATCCCGGCGAATTCTACGCGCTTCCCCAGTCGCCGCAGATCTTCAAGCAGATTCTGATGATCTCCGGATTTGACCGCTACTTTCAGATCGCCCGGTGCTTCCGCGACGAAGACCTTCGCGCCGACCGCCAGCTTGAGTTCACCCAGGTCGACCTGGAGATGAGCTTCCCGCAGCAGGACAAGGTCTTTGCCGTTGTTGAAAAATTCATGGTCGCAGGTTTTGCTGCCGCCGGCGTCACCCTGCCCGCGCCCTTCCCGCGCATCACTTACGATGACGCCATGCGCAACTTCGGCAGCGACAAGCCCGACCTGCGCCTCCCTGGACTGACCGACGTTCGCTCCGCCTTCACCGACGAAGCATTGGCCACCCTGCAGATGGACCCGGCGCTCCCTGTCGTTGCTTTCCGCATCCCCAAAGTTGGCGAGCTCAGCCGCAAGGAGCGCGAAGACAACCATCCTCTCTTCGATCAGAAGAAGGGTGCGAAGTTCGTCGACGATTTCAAGCGCCTGGCCAAAGGATTTCCCGAAGCCGCCGCAAAGGTCCGCGAACTCGCCGGAGCCAACGAAGCGGACTTCGTCATCATCGTGGCCGGCGATCCGGCACATCACATTCAGGCCAGCGACACCAAGTTCCCCGGCCGTCTTTCAGAACGTGAGATCAACGTCTATCTTGCCGCTGGCAACTTCCGCAGTGAACTGGCGAAGAAGTACGCAGCCCGTCACGCCGCCTTTGAAGTCACCGACAAGGTCGTGCACGAAGCCGAGGCAGGCGGCGAAAAAGTCGTCGACGGCTCCGAGGCTTTCAAGCCCATTTGGGTCACCGACTTCCCCATGTTCGAACTCGACGGAGCGACCGGCCAGTGGGTGCCTGCGCATCATCCATTCACCGCGCCCTTTGATGCCGACATGGCTAACCTGGTCAGCGATCCGGCCAGCGTGCGCGCTAACTGCTATGACCTGGCGATGAATGGCCTCGAGATGGGTTCAGGCTCCATTCGAATTCATCGCAAGGATGTGCAGCAGCAGATTTTCGCATCTCTCGGAATCTCGGAGGAAGACGCGCGCAGCCGCTTCGGTTTCTTCCTCGATGCGCTCGAGTACGGCACTCCGCCGCACGGAGGCATCGCCCTGGGCCTCGACCGTATCGCCATGCTTCTGGCTGGCGCTCCCAGCCTGCGCGAAGTCATCGCCTTCCCCAAGACAGCCAAGGCTGTCGACGTCATGGTCGATGCCCCAACGCCAGCCACGGAGCAGCAGCTGCGCGAACTGCATCTTCGCGTGGCCCTGAAGAGCTAACCTGCAATTCAAAACAAGAGCCGTTCCGCGATGGTCGCGGAACGGCTC
>CAILBQ010000548.1 GCA_903832475.1 uncultured Acidobacteriota bacterium
ATCGTTTCACGTCTGTTCCTCCAAAATGTTGTGGTGCAAAGAAGGTGCAAGTGGTGTTCGGTTGCTAGGGCTTCGAATCTAGGGGTTCCGAGTCTTGCTTTGTGGGTCCGCAGCGTGCTGGCTGTCTTGGTGGACGGTTTACTCGATTGAGTGCCTTTATCTTGCCGGAAATTGTTTCAGGATTCAACAGGTTTTCTTCAAACCGCTACGTTGCCGTGCGAGGAATCTACGAACAATCCCCGCAAATTGCATAGTTTAAAGTGCATTCGACTTCGCTTGCTGCTGCTGCATCTGCTGAAATTCCAAGGGGGAAATCACGCGCTCAGCCGGCTGCTGCGCTCGCTCCACCAGCACCGACCAGTCATCCGGAATCGGCATCTTGCGGTCCAGAGCCGGGGCCTCCGTGCTGCTTTCCACCTTCACCGCCACGTACAATTCGCTCTCCGCTTTGCCGCGATAGACACCATGAGTCGGCGGAACATCGGCGTAATCCCGGCCAACTGCCGTGCGAATATGCCGGTTCCACGCGATCAGATCGTTGGTGGGGTCGAATCCCACCCAGTTCAGCGAAGGCAGCAGCGCCTCGACCCAGGCGTGTGTCGCCGCCGGTGTCGACCTCTCATGCCCTGCCTGTTCCTTCCCTTCCGCCTGATCATCCTTGCCGCGGTATAAGTACCCGCTCACGTAGCGCGCCGGAATGCCCACGTGCCGCAGCAGCGCAATCATGGTGTGCGCAAAATCCTGGCAAACCCCCTGCCGGCTTTCGATGGCTTCGTCGATCGGCGAATCCACCCGCGTCGACTTGGGAACATATTCAAAATAGTCGTACACCTTGCGATTCAATTCGTGAATCAGCATCAGCGGATCGTCGCGCCGCTCGACGCCCAGTTCCTTGGCCAGCTGCAACAGGGCCGGCGTCTCCATGGCAAACGTGCTTGGCTGCAGCATCTCCACGTAGTCCGACTCGCAGATCATCGCGTCCAGCGCGCCCCAGGCATCCGGCGCAAGAAACGCCGGCACATCCATCTGCAACTGGTGCTCCACCAGCGACTCCGCCACGATCACCAGCTGCTGGTGATCTCCAGGACTATCGAAGTGCTGCACGTCGTTGCCATAATGATCGCGATAACTGAACACGCGGCACCGCGGACTTACCGACAGCGTGAACTGCAGGCAATGCTGGCTCGCGTCCGAGCGCGGATGCATCCGCGTTTCCATCACGCTTTCGCTCACCGGCTTGTTATAGCGAAAACGCGTAAGATGCCGAATCGAATAGAAATTCAATAGACCCTCTCCGGTTCACGAAATGGGACCTCAGCCACCACTTACCAATACCCACTTACCACTACACCGCCAGCGCCGACTGAATCGAATACTGCACATAGTACCTGTACAACAGATCATGGATGTCCTGGCAATGCTCGCGGATGGTATGCAAGAACGCGCCGGGATTGCCCTCCAGAATTTCGTCGATCGTCGTATAGCGCAGCATGGCATGCAGCTTGCCCGCCGAGGCCAGCAGTTCTTCCGGAGGCCGCCTGCCGCCTGTCCGCTGAATGGCATCGAGTGACTGCCGCACGCCATCGATCGAGTACCGCAACGCATGCGGAAAGTCGCGGTTCAACAACAGAAACTCCAAAATCTTGTCAGGCGACAGATCCGCCGTATACACCTGGCAATACGCCTCGAAGGACGTGCAGCAGCGCAGCAATCCGACTAACTCAAGATATTGGTACCCGGAGTGTTCGCGTTCCGGCAGATCCAGCAGCCGTTCCTGATAGACCTCGAGCAACGTCGCCGTAGCATAGGCCCGCTCCAGGTACCGTCCCAGCCGAATAAACTGCCATCCCTCGCCGTGAATCATGGTGGTGTCGCTCACTCCCTTGAAGAGGTGAATGCCATCCACCACCGAGGCCAGAAAATCATTCATGTTGGCGCCAAACTGCGCCTGCGCATGCGGCGAATGCATCTGGTGATACAGCCGATTGAGCCGCTGCCATTGCTCGGTTGAAATTTCCTCGCGCACCTGCCGCGCATTCTCCCGCGCCGCGTTGATGCACGTCGTCACCGATGCAGGCACCGTTCCATCGAATACCAGCATGCGCGCCATCGCTTCCGCATCGCCGTTCCACGTCACGTTGGTGGGATTGCCCAGCGAGATCAACAGCCGGTCCCAGCGCATCTCCGCCGTGGTCTCGGACGTATCCAGCAGCAGGCTCATCGTCACATCCAGCTGACGAATCGTATTCTCCGCCCGCTCCAGATAACGGCTCATCCAGTACAAACTGTCTGCAACGCGTGAAAGCATGTCGGACGTTCCTCAGTTGAGAATCTTTGTGCGCGAAAGTGGTACGTGGTAAGTGAAAACCATGGCGCTCCCGCGCAGGGTCAAAACTGCCACTGGCCACGTACCACTTCGTTTACACTTACCACTGCTTTGCACTTACCACTTCTTCTTTACGTATCGCTTACCACTGCCTCACTCCAACACCCACGTATCCTTGCTGCCCCCGCCCTGCGAGGAATTCACCACCAGCGAGCCCTTTTCCAGCGCCACGCGCGTCAGCCCGCCCGGCACGATGTGCGCCCTGTCGCCAAAAAGGATGTACGGCCGCAGGTCCACGTGGCGCGGCTCGATTTCGCTGCCGAACAGGCATGGAGCGCGTGAAAAATCCAGCGTTGGCTGCGCAATATAATTGCGCGGATTGGCCTCAATGGCCCGCGCAAATTCCTCCTGCTGCGCCTTGGTCGAATGCGGCCCGATCAGCATTCCGTACCCGCCGCTCTCGCCTACAGCCTTCACCACCAGCTTGTCCAGGTTGGCCAGCACATGCTGCCGCGACTTGGGATCGGTCAGCAGATATGTCTTCACGTTGTTGATGATCGCGTCTTCGCCCAGGTAGTACTTGATGATGTCGGGAACATACGCATACATCGCCTTGTCATCTGCCAGGCCGGTGCCGAATGCGTTGGTCACCGTGACATTGCCTGCGCGATAGGCGTTGAACAGTCCCACGCATCCCAGTGAAGAATCGCGCCGAAATACAAGCGGATCGCTGAAATCGTCATCCACCCTGCGATAAATGACATCGACGCGCTTCAACCCATCCGTGGTGCGCATGTAAACGACGTTGTCGTGGGTCACCAGGTCGCGGCCTTCGACCAGGTCAATGCCCATCTGCCGCGCGAGATAGGTGTGTTCAAAATAAGCGGAGTTATACACTCCCGGCGTCAGCAGCACGATGTTCGGCTCGGGTCGGCCTTCCGGCGCCAGGGAGCGCAGCGTATTCAGCAGCAGCTGCGGATAGTGCTCGATCGGCTTGACCCCATAGCTATGAAAAAGCTGCGGAAACGTCCGCTTCATGACGCGCCGGTTGGTCAGCATATAGCTCACCCCGGAAGGCACGCGCAGGTTGTCTTCGAGCACCACATATTCGCCGGTACGCAGTCGCAGAAGGTCGGTGCCGGCCACCGCGACATATACGCCCCGCGGCACTTCCAGCCCGCACATTTGCCGCCGGTAATGCTTGCAGCTATAGACCAGCTCGCGCGGCACAACGCCGTCTTTGAGTATCTTGGCCTCGCCATACACATCGCGCAAAAAGTGATTCAGCGCGGCAATGCGCTGCGTCAGCCCGCGCTCGATCAGGTCCCACTCGCTGGCCGAAATCAGCCGCGGCAACAGGTCATAGGGAAAGATCCGCTCTGTACCCTCATCGCGCCCGTACACCGTAAACGTGATGCCCTGGGTCAGGAAGGAAAGGTCCGCTGATTGTTTGCGCCGCTGAAGTTCTTCATGCGGAAGGCTGGTCAGCGTCTCCATCAGCGCCTTGTAATGCGGACGAATACTCCCGTCCGGCATGCGCATCTCGTCGTAGGCCCCATCCAGCAGGTAGTCGCGGAACATCCGGTCCACGTCCAGAGTGCGGCC
This sequence comes from uncultured Acidobacteriota bacterium, assembly GCA_903832475.1. Lineage (GTDB taxonomy): Bacteria > Acidobacteriota > Terriglobia > Terriglobales > Acidobacteriaceae > Acidicapsa. Next base: position 3,932 of record CAILBQ010000548.1, read on the forward strand.
GTCGTCCTGGTCTCTCGTTCCCAGGTCGAATTCGACCTCGAGCGGCTTGGCCTGTTCTGGAGCCTCGGATTTCGCCGCAGCCCTTTCGTTGCCCGAGCCCGCCGACGCGTCAGGAAGTGGTTCACCAGAATGACTGGGTACGGTTCCGCTCATCGGTATGAGGCCATTTCCTTTACCTGAACAAGATTTTGGACGAGATGGTAACTCTGGTTTCACTAGAGTACACCGAGCACGCGCCGCACCCTCCATCGAAAAAATACGGCCTGCCGCGACGAGCGCAGCAGGCCGATTAACTTCTTTCATCCATGCAAGCGGACTTGCGGACTCTCCGGGCCGCTCCGTCCCACAAAATTTGCTCCGTAAACTTACTGGGCAGTTTCGGTGAAGACCACCTTCTCGCCGCCCACCGGCGCAGGCGCCTGCGCTGTCACCAGCACTTTCCCGGCAGTCGCCGGCAGCGTCAGAGTCACCGTCGCGTGGCCGCTTCCATCCGTCCGCACCACATTCGACGAAAGTTTCCCCGCCGACGTTGTGAACAGGATGCTCACGTTCCCTTCGCTGATCCCGGAACTGCCCGGCTCAAAATTCGCCGTCAGGGTGAGCGTCTTGCCGCGCGTCCCGGTCTGGTTGTCGCCTGTCTTGGTCAGCGCAGCCGCCGGATTTCCCACCAGCACCCATCCCTGCTTGCTTTCCACCACATTCGCCGAATCCTTGCCCGTCAGCGTGAACGAATACAGTCCCGGCGCCGATGGCGTCTTGATCGTCACCAGCCCGGGAGATCCCACAGCCACCTTCGGCTGTGTCAGCGTAAAGCTCAATCCCGCCGAGCCCGTCGCTCCCGTCAGCGTAAACGTGCCCTTGCCCGAAGTGATGCCGGGCGCAATCGTGACCGTCGAAGAAGCCGCCGCCATCAGCGTGTCCGGATTCAAATCCCATTCCACGGCAGGCTCCGTCGGCATCGCTCCTGAAACCACGATCAGCGTTGCCGAGTACGGCGCAAACGTCTGCGAAGCCTTCCACGCAGCCTGCGCCGTCGACACAATCGTCGTCGGCTTGGCCGAGGACAGCGTATACGTCTTCATCTCCGCTGGCTTGAACCCCGCCAGCTCGAAACTCACCGCCGCAGCATTCACCGGATCCTTGTTCACCACCATCAGCGTCATCGTCTCGCCGATCATGTCGGTGGCCGCGTACACGCTGAACAGGTTCGCGCTCGCGTTGCTGGTCGCTTCTACCGATACCGCCTGGAAGCCGTCATGCAGGCTGTCTGCGTTGCGATATAGCAAAAGCGCGCTGTAGGCAGGCGTCGTTGCATCCGCCGCCACCCATCGCGAAGCTGCCCACATCCGCTCCCGCCCCAGAATCCCATACGCATCCGCATCCACCAGCGCCGTCGAAAAATCGCTTTCTCCCGCCAGCGCGCCGTTCCATTCCGTAAAACTCACCGGCATCCCCGGATACATGCTCTGGGCCAGTGCCCGCATCCGCGGAATCACAAACGCCACCGTCTTGTCCGGCTGCGTCTGTGTCGCCCAGTTCTGGTTCACCGCTCCCGACTCGCTCGTATACGTCGCATCCCACCAGTCGCGCGTCTCGCGCAGTGCAGCCGCCCGAACCTGCGCCGTGCTCAATCCGCTCGTCGAAGGCCCATTGAAATACGCGTGCACATCGAACACATCCACGGACCGGGTTCCCGCCGCCTCATCCTGAAAGTAAATCTCATTCAGCAGCCAGGGCAGAAAATCCATTCCCGCATGCTCGCTCTTGTCGTTGTTGTTCTGCCCGTTCCAGTAAAACCACCAGCAGCAGCTCACCGGCCCAAATCGAATGGCCTGCGGATCGTACACCTTTACCGCGCGGCCTTCCTTCACGATGTCCGCCGCCAGTTCGTCGTACCCAGTGGGTGATGGGTGCACGTCGCGGTGCGTGCCGCTCCAGATGTCCGGCTCATTGTCCAGATCGTAGAAATGCGGCTGGCTGCCAAACTTGGGCGCGATCGCCTCGATCCATTGCTTGCGATAAACGCTGTTGACCGGGTCGCCTGTGCCCGGAGCATCGAGCAAAGGCACATGCGCGTCTTCCGGGTCGTTGCCGGTCAAGTCAGTCGAACAATTCGCCAATAGTCCGTCCCCGTTGTCTGTCCGATACGGGTCGGAGGCGCACTGCTTGCCGTATTTCTTAATGGAGAAGCTGGCGCTGGTCGCGTCTTTCGCAACCCACGGCAGCATGGGAATCGTCATCAGCGGCGAACCGCCAGCCCCCGCCACACTGCTCAAAAACGCTGAAGAGTTTGTTGCCAGTCCCGAGCCATTCCAGGTGTAATTTTCGAAGTACCAATCCGCATCCAGGTTGGTCACGTTCAACTTCCAGTTGTAGCGCGAACTGCTGTTGCCGCCCCACCGGCTCAGCGTCACTCCGGCGGCCTTGATGTAGGCCTGGCTGGGAGGAAAATTGGCCCCGTAGATGTACGGACTGATCGCATGCCGGTTGGCCAGGGCATTGACGCTCACCGTCACTGGCGTCGCCGCGACCAGTGTGGTTCCTGCCCCTCGCGCCAGCTCCGCTGAGGTCTGCGCCATCGCAGCCGCCGCTGCCAACAGGAAAATACCGGTCACCGCCAGCAGGATGTAGGCAAACCTGCGAAGTGGTATAAGCTTCCGGCTTGGTTCGTACACATCCTGCTCGGGATATACCTGAAAGGTCATGGGGGAGATCCTCAGAAGTTCATGCTACAAGCGCGGTAACCTCCCCGTTGGGATAACGGTACTATCCCTGGCTCACGAAAGTTGTAACCCGCCCTCCCACCTTTCGACCCCTCAGGACACTCCGTACTTTTTGAACTGATCCACAACCTTCGCATCGATAGCCAGCGCCGAATCGAGGTCTGCCTTTGCTCCGGCCGCGTCGTGCATGCCGCGCCTTGCCAGGCTACGGCCATAAAAATAGGCCGCATTCTTCTCATTGCCGGCAATGGCCAGATCGTAATCCTTGATCGCCAGGTCGTACTTCTTCATCTTGAGATAGGTGAACCCGCGGCTGTCCAGCACATAAGGAAGGCCCGGCTTCAACCGCAGGGACACGTTGCAATCCTGCAGCGCCGCGTCCAGTTGGCCGTCGATCGCTCGGTAGTAGCAGCGATTGTTCCAGGCCACGGCATTAGTAGGCTGCAGCTTGATCACCTTGCTGAAATTCTCGATCGCTCCGGGATTGTCGCCTTTCTCATGCAGCGCCTCTCCCCGGTTGAACCACGCGATTGTCAGTTCCGGAACCAGCTTGATCGCCTGGTCGTAGTCGGCGACGGCATGGTCCAGATCCCCCTTGCGCTGATAGGCAAAACCGCGATTGTTATAGGCCAGAGCATACGTTGGCGTGTCTTTGATCACCTGCGAATCATCTTCAATGGCATGATCGAAATCACTGGTGCGCTCGTAGGCAAGTCCCCGCCGGTACAGCGCAAAGGTTCGGTCCCCCTTCTGCGCCTCTTTCGCATTCAGAATTTCCGTGCAGCCGGCAATGCTCACCGCTGCGTCCGGGCTGTTGCAGCGCACCCTCTGCGCAGCCAGCGGGCCATTCCCAAACGGATGCCGCAATGCATTCAAAATCTTGTACGCCGCATATCCCGTGGCTCCCATCCCCACCACGCAGAGAATGGACACCGTAACAATTCCAAAGATCTTCCAGTTCATCCGAAACCCCGCCGGCTGATTTGTGGAGAAGCTTACCAGCAAATCCACCCCGTCACGTCCACGCAGGAAAAAGCGGCACACCCCAGAGGATGTGCCGCCTTTTTGATAGATCCCAAGCCCTGTCTGCCCTGGCCTCTGCGGCGAAGCCGCGTCCGCCTGGACGGCAGGTCCCTAGAAGTTCGACCAGAGAGCCTGGTTGTAGACCTCGTGGTGGTACTGCACTTCCGAACCCTTCACGAAGGTGCCGAGCTGCCGTGGCGAACGATCCGCCGCGGCCCGCTTCAGGTCGGCAAACCGGCCCTGGACATCCGAACCTAAAATCTCCGCAATCCATTCCGACTTCTCAAAATCGTCGATGGCCGAATAGATATTGTCCGGCAGGTAGCGATGTGCCTGGCGCAGGTTATCGATCTCCGCAACCTTGCCGTCGATTCCCGTCTTGAAAATCGAGTACAGCGCCAGGTACGGATTCGCATCCGGTCCCACCGACCGCACTTCCACGCGCATTGACTTCGAGTTGCCGATCGGCACCCGCACCATCGACCCGCGATCCGTCGCCGACGCCTTGATCTGGTTCGGCGCCTCAAAATGCGGATCGAGCCGGCGATACGCGTTCACGCTGGAGTTGAGGATCAGGCAGATGTCCAGCGCCCGTGACAGCACGCGATCGATGAAGTCCCAACCCATGCTGGAAAGCTTCTCCTGCCCGTTCGCGTCCCAGAAAAGATTCGTCTTGTCCTTGGTGATCGACATGTTGGTGTGCATGCCGCTGCCGTTGACGCCCACCACCGGCTTGGGCAGGAAACTGGCCGTGAAGCCCATGTTGTTCGCCACCTGCCGGCTGAGCAGCTTGTAGAGCTGAATCTGGTCGGCCGCGGCCACCACTTCCCCGTAGCTATAGTTGATCTCAAATTGCGCCGGCGCCACTTCTGGATGGTCTTTCTCGTTCTGGAAGCCCATGGCGCGCTGCACTTCGGCCGCGGTGTCGATAAACCGGCGCAGCGGATCCAGCGGCAGCGAGTGGTAATAGCCGCCCGTGTTCACAAAATCGAAGCGGCCCGTTTCATTGAACTTGCGCTCCGCATCCGTGCCAGCAAACAGAAAGCCTTCAATCTCGTTCGCCGCATTCAGCGTGTAGCCCTTTTCCGTGTACAGCTTGTCAGAATACTGCTTCAGCACACCGCGCAGGTCGCCCGAATAGGGGCCGCCGTCCTTGTCGATCACGGTGCCAAACACCAGCACCTTGCCGTTGCCAAACACGTCCGCCGGCACCCAGTAAAACGCGCTCCAGTCGATGCCCAGACGCAGATCGCTCTCCTTCTGCGCCGTAAATCCGCGAATCGACGATCCGTCGAAAGTCAGATTGTCGTAACTCGAAATCAGGAATTTCTTGTCGTAATCGAGCAGGTGCAGCCGGCCCTCGAGGTCAGAAAACAGTACCGTGACCGCCTTGATCCGCTTTTCATCCGTGAGGTACTTCAGTCGTTCATCGCGAACCTTGTCAGGATCGACACGGCTCAGGCGATCGGTTTTGGCTTTCAGATTCAGTTCTTCCAACTCCTCGTAGCTGAGGGCCAGAAAATTGCGGTAGGTATCGGACACAGAACTCTCCCTTCAAAACGAATCAAAATGTCGAGCGGCACAGCCCCGATCGTGAGCTGCCAGAGGATGTTGATTTCAGGTTAACGCGCAATGCCCTGCCACGCATAAAGAAAACGTAATGCCTGCCCGCTCCCTCCCCAGCGCCCCCCGTTCCGTTTCGATACAGCCGCATGCTGCATCCCTCCGCCTCTCCTATCGATTTCGTTGCGGTACCCTGAAATCCAGGAGATTTCCAAACCGACATGCCTCAGTTCCCCCGGCTTCTTCCCCAGTTTGCCGCTCTCGCCGCTCTTGCCTCCGCCGCATTTTCGTCCCTGCCGAGCATCGCTCTTGCTCAGAAAACCCCCATCCAGATCACCGCCGACCTTTCCGACGCCCCGCGCAAGCTGTACCACGCCGAAGTCGACATCCCCGTCACGGCCGGCCCCGTCTCCCTGACCACCCCCAAGTGGATTCCCGGCAATCACCGGCCTACAGGCCCAGTCGACGACATCACCGGCGTCGTCTTTACCGCCAATGGCGAAAAGCTCCCCTGGCGCCGCGACGACGTCGACCTATACCAGTTCCACGTCACCATCCCCAAGGGCGTTACCACCCTCCACGCCCACCTGGATTGCATTGTCGCTTCCCGCGTTTCGCAGAAACTCGCCGTCCTCGAATGGGAAAAGCTTCTTCTCTACCCCGCCAACACCCCAGGCAAGGACATTCCCATCCAGCCCACGCTGATCGTCCCCGCCGGCTGGGGTATCGGCACCGCTTTGACTCCAGAAGGCCCCGGCTCCTATCCCGTCCCAGCCGCCGCCACGCCCGACAGCAAGACGCCTGCCGATCTCTTCAAATCCAAGTCCGTCCCCACCAAGTTCGCCGTCACCAACGTCGAGCAGCTCGAAGACTCGCCCGTCATCACCGGCCAGTACTTTCATGAATTTCCGCTCGCCCCCGACGTCACTCCCAAGCACTACATCGACGTTGTGTCCGACCAGCCCGAAGACTCCAACCTTCGCCCTGCCGTCCTCGCCGAACTCAATAACCTCGTCCACGAAATCAGCGTCGACTACGCCTCGCATCACTACAACGTCTACCACTTCCTGCTGACCCTCTCAGACGTCGCCGGCGGGGAGGGCCTCGAGCACCACCAGTCCTCCGACAACGGCGTCGGCGAAAAAGGCTTTGCCGACGATGCCCATCAGCTCGCCGAGGCCGACCTGCTCTCCCACGAGTTCACCCACTCCTGGAACGGCAAGTACCGACGCCCCGCGACGCTCTATCAGCCCGACTTCGCCACCATGCAGCAGGGCAAGCTGCTCTGGGTCTACGAAGGCATGACCCAATACCTGGGCAACGTCATGGCCGCTCGCTCCGGCCTCAAGTCCCAGGCTCAGTACCGCGACCTGCTTGCCCTCTCCGCCGCCGACCTTGACTATCGCCCCGGCCGCGAGTGGCGCTCTACTGAGGACACGGCCATCGCCGCCAGCATCCTTCGCGGCGGAAACCCCGCCTGGTCCAACTGGAAGCGCGGTCAGGATTACTACCAGGAAGGCGAGCTCTTCTGGCTCGACGCCGATACCCTGATTCGCCAGAAGACCGGCAATAAGAAATCCCTTGATGACTTCGAGAAAATCTTCCTCGGCCTCGGCGGCAACACTGGCCCCATCGTTGTCACCTACACCCGCGAAGACCTCATCAAGAACCTCAACGAAGTCCTGCCGTACGACTGGGCCACCTTCATCCACGACCACATCGATGTCCCCAACCCTCATGCCGATCTCGCCGGCATTGAACGCGGCGGCTACAAGCTTGTCTACCTCGATCATCCCTCTAAATCCGAACGCACCATGTCTTCCGTCGCCGGTCCGCGCCGCAACGGCCTGGACTGCTGGTATTCCCTCGGCCTGCGCGTCAACGGCGAAGGCATGGTCAGCGACGTGCGCTGGAATTCGCCTGCCGACAAAGCCCGCCTCGCACCCGGATACAAGATCCTCGCTGTCAACGGCAATATCTTCTCCAACGACGCCCTGAAAGCCGCAATCAAGTCCGCTAAAGGAAATACCGAAGTTATCCACCTCGTCGTCCAGGCAGACACCTTCGTCAACAATTTCGAAATCGATTACCACGATGGCGAACGCTACCCGGCCCTGCAACGCATCGAGGGCGCTTCAGCGTATCTGGATGACATCACCACCCCCCGCACGACTCCCGAAAAAGTGCCCACCGAGAAGAGCAAGAACGACGAAGACTGATTCCAAAAGAAAACCTCAAAACTACATATAGGCCCCGGCACAGTTACTGGTCGGGGCTTACGTTTTCCTCGATCAGTGCCTTGATCCTGTCCGCACCGACTTATCCCACAAAATAAACATTGGAATCTCGTCCATTTCTCACTGACTCGTACTACACTTCCTTCACGCAAGTCGTCGAGTCATTCCCCGGCCTAAACTGTAACTCGCGCTTGCACGATCGAACTCCTGGCAAGTCCTATCAACGTTCACGGCTCCTGTTAAGTCGTTCCCGGCATGTCTGTCATGCGCAGTTAAGCCTCAGATGGCGTTGACCCAAGTTATGCATGGAGGGCGTATGAAAGTTTCTAAGCGGCTTTTCAATACAGCGGATCGGGCTGTTATTCGACCGGCAACAGGTTCTGCTAAGTCTTCCAAAGCAACGCGAACAGTTGCCGCTTTGGTCCTCGCTTCTGTTGCGTCATGCAGCGTGCTTTCGCTGGACGGATGCAAAGGTCAAAACGTTAACTTCGGGCCCAGCGGGGGTGAGATCGCCGGCATTATCATTGGCGCGGCGGTCGTCGTGGGGGGCACCACCGCGATTCTGGTCCATGTCAACCATTCCCACCATCAGGTCAAAGGCTGCGTCTCGTCCAGTCCAAACGGCCTGCAGCTTCAGACAGACGACAAAAGAAACTGGCTGTTGACCGGCAATACGCCCGAAATCAAAGCGGGGGACCTCGTCAAGCTGAACGGAACAAAGCTGAAGAGGCCCAAACACAGCACTGGAGATCCCACCTTCGAAGTCGAGAAGATCAACAAGGATTTTGGCCCTTGCCGGACGGTGCCGGCAACCACGGCAAACATCTCGCCGACCGACTCCACCCCCGCAGGGAAATAGCTTTAACCCCGCTGCCACTCGCGGCGCTTTCCGATTGGTGCGCTTCCAGCCAATCGGCCTTCCTCCCCTGTCCCTGCCGTGCCAACCTTGAACGAACTCACCAACCCAGTCAGTTCGTTGGCCATGCCAGAGAGCCGGTCGTAGGCCTCCATCGCCTCCTTTGAACTTTCCACCGTGCGTTCCATAATCGCCGCGATGGCATCCACGTTGGCCGCCACGGAAGCCGTCGTCGCCGACTGCTCCGAGGCTGACGTGGCGATCTTCGAAACCTTCTTCTGCATCGACTCCGAGCCCCGTATGATACTCGTCAGCGCTTCCCCGGCGGCATGAGCCGAACCCACACCGCATCGCACCTGGCTCAGGCTGGAGCGCATCGCTGCCACCGCCATAGAAGTGCTTTCCTGGATCGCCTTCACCGTGACATCGATCTCTCTCGTCGCAGAGCTGGTCCGCTCCGCCAGCCGTCGTACCTCGCCCGCCACCACCGCAAATCCACGCCCATGTTCTCCCGCCCGCGCCGCTTCGATCGAAGCATTCAAGGCCAGCAAACTCGTCTGTCCCGCAATCTCGTCGATCACGCTGACAATCTTCCCAATCGCGTCACTGGAGCGGCCCAGTCCCTCGATACGCGCAGAGTTTTCATCATTGGTCCGCAGCATCGTCTCGATGCATTGCACGGTACTCAAGACCGTCTCTCCCCCATCCTTCGCCGTCTGCTCGGCAATGCGCGCTTCCTCCGCCGCCTGCTGCGTCGACTCATGAATGGCGAGAATGCCTCCTGACATCGCCAGCATCGACTCGGTGATGTGTCCCGCCTGCTGCTGTTCTTCTCCTGCTTGCGAAACTGTCTCGTGCGCGGCCAAATCGGAAGAGCACACGTCTG
>CAILBQ010000549.1 GCA_903832475.1 uncultured Acidobacteriota bacterium
CCGGGCCCTTACCGCACGCCAACCTTAACCATCAACCAGGACGACCACAATGAGCGCTGAAAACCAAATCCCCGCCGACAAGCTTGTCCGCGTCACCTTCGAGCCCGAAGGCAAGACAGTCGAATTCGAATTCGGCGCCATGCCCTACGAGCACCACGGCAAGCCCATGTCCTTCCTCGACGTCGCTGAGAACTTCGACATCTTCCTGGACCACGCCTGCGGCGGCGTCTGCGCCTGCACCACCTGCCACCTGTGGATCAAGGACCAAACCGGCATCTCCGAAGCCGAAGATGATGAAATCGACCGCCTCGACATGGCCGCCGACCAGCAGCTCAACTCCCGCCTCGGCTGCCAGGCCGTCATCACCAAACCCGGCAACTACTCGGTCGAAATCCCCAAATGGAACCGCAACTACACTTCAGAAGGCAAACCACTCACGTTGGCTGAAGGCAAATAGCCAGCAAGGTTTTAGACCTCAGTCCCTCGTCCCTATTCCCTGTTTTGGAGAAGCCATGCCCCGAGAAATCCTCTGGACCGACGCCGAAGAGATCGGCATCCTGCTGCAGGAAAAATATCCCGAAAAGGATCCTTTGACGGTCCGCTTCACCGACCTGCACCGCATGGTGACCGAGCTCGACGGCTTTGCCGACGATCCCACCAAGTCCAACGAAGGCCGCCTCGAAGCCATCCAGATGGCCTGGCACGAAGAATTCCAAGACGCTCAGAGCTGATCGGCGCCGCAACAGAAACTTCCGCACCTCAGCTTTCGCGCTCCTCTCGCCAGCCAAACGCGCCCGGAATGAGCGTGATTTCCCTGGCAGTTCCCGGGACGTCGTAAACCGTCACAATATCAAAGCGTGTGCTTGGTTCGTCGCTCCCTGTTTTCCCGGCCAGGTGACGGAGATAATGTCTCGCCAGCCGGCGGATCATCCGCCGCTTGTGTCTATCCACGGCGAGACTCGCGGTCGCAACCTCCCGGCTGGTCCGCGTCTTGACTTCAACAAAACAAAGCACTCCAACAGTCCCGCCCTTGTCCCACGCGATCAAATCGATGTCGCCGGGAATCGGCGTATCGTTCCAGCGCTGCGCCACGACCTGGAAGCCCCGCCTTCGCAACTCAAAAAACGCCGCTTCCTCACCGGCAAGCCCGGTACGCAGATGCCCCGGCAAACCAGCGTCCCGTTTCCGCCGGTCTGATACCCAATCGATCCAGCTCATGACGCTGGCTGCGCAATCCACTCGCAAAGACCGCAACGGCTCTGTCCCCGCACACCCCCATTCTCCCGCCAGCGAGCCCGCGCTGTGGAAAGCCTCAAAGAAAATGTCCCTGATTTCCCAATTCGGGATGACTTTCGCCAAGGCGGTGGGCAGCGGGAACAGACCCTGAAAAACATCCTTCGCGCGCCCCCGCAGATAGATTTCTGAGCAACAGTAAGGGAAGCAAGTCCAAGGAGAAGGCACCATGCTTTCCAGACTCTTCACCGGTTCCACGGGCCAACACCCGCCGACATCTCTCCTCACAGAAAAAGATGGTTTGCCTGAGTCAGTCTTCACACCACCGGCGGCTGGCGACCTATGGCTTGAGCCAGCTCTGGATGCCCTGCCCTGCAATGCCATGTTTTGCGACCGCGATCTCATCCTGCGCTATCTCAACAAGGCTTCCCGAAAGACCTTGCGCTCCTTGCAGGCTTACCTCCCTTTGCCGGTCGACCAGATCATCGGGAATTCCATCCACATTTTTCACAAGCGTCCCGAGAATGTAGAGCGCGTGCTCGGCGCCGGTCAGCACGCCGGCAATGCCAAGCTGCCCCATAAGGTGATCATTGAACTGGGTCCGGAAAAGCTCGACCTGGAAATTGAATCCGTCCTCGACGCCCACGGCAACCGATTAGGCAGCGTCGTCGTTTGGGGTGTCACCACCAAACAGACTGAAATTCTCAAGCGGGCGCAGGACACTCTTCGCGAACATGTCTCCAGCGTCAATAGCCAGCTGCAGATGATCTCGACAGCCACTCTTGAAATCGAGTCGAGCATCGGCGAGATTGCCAAGAATGCCACCCAGGCTCAGCAGGCAACGGAGAAGTTTCGCGAGGAAGGCAAGGCAGGCCTCCAAGCCATTCAAAGCCTGCATACCTCCAGCAACGGCGTCGCCAAAGTGGCTGAGTTAATTGCGTCGATCGCGACGCAGACCAGCGTTCTCGCGCTCAACGCGACGATTGAGGCAGCCAGAGCCGGCATTCACGGCAAGGGATTCAGCGTGGTTGCTGTCGAGGTGAAAAAACTGGCGGAACAAACCGCCTCGGCGACCGCAGAAATCCAGGAGAAAGTCGTCAGCATCCGCCGCGATATCACCACGGCCCTGGACTCGATCGGAAATATCTCTACGCAGACCGAGGATCTCGCAGGCCTGTCCCACATGCTTGCTTCCGCTGCCGAGGAACAGCGGCTTGCCACCAAGGAAATGGCTCAGAGCATCGAAACCGCGGCTCACCGAACCAACCAGATCTCTTCCGAAGCCGTCTGTCCATAACCAAATTGCGGGGCCGCGGGACTTCCCTCGCTTGCGGCCGGCCCCCAGACCCACTTGATTGTTAAAGCGTTGGTGGAACCAGAATGCCGCAGGTTGGCTGCGAGAGATGTGATCGCCGACACATGCGAACCAATTTTCACGAAAAAGCCCGGCATATCCGAAGAGGATGGCCGGGCCAATTACGGGCGGTTAGGCTTTTACGCTTCGACCGCCTCTAGCTCCCGCGTCTCCGCATGTTCGCGCTCTACCTGGCTCAGCGCTTCTTCCAGGATGTCGAGCGCCACGGTCGCTTCCTGCTCATTGACGATCAGCGGCGGACAAAGCCGGATCGACGTCTCCCCGCAGCCCAGGATCAGAAGACCTTTCTCAAAGCAGAGAGTCTCTATACGGTTGCGCAGCGCCGTTGCCGGCTCGCGCGTCTCGCGGTTCAACACCAGCTCCACGCCGATCATCAGACCGCGACCGCGTACATCCCCGACCAGCGCATGCGTCTTCTTCCAGCCGGCCAGCCGCTCCAGCATCTTGCCGCCAACATGCGCCGCGTTGTCGATCGCTTCCCGCTCCAGGATGTCCATCGTGGCCAGCGCCGCGGCAATCGCAATCGGATTTCCGCCAAAGGTCGAAGCGTGCGAACCAGGGACCCAGTCCATGATCTCCGCCTTGGTCATGCAGATGCCCAGCGGCATCCCCGAAGCGATGCCCTTGGCGATGCAAACCATGTCCGGCTCTACGCCCGAATGTTGAATCGCCCACCACTTGCCCGTCCGTCCCGCACCCGACTGCACCTCGTCCACCACCATCAGGATGCCGTGCCGGTTGCAGATTTCGCGGATCTCGCGCAGGAAATTGTCCGGAGCAACGACGTACCCACCCTCACCCTGGATCGGCTCGATGAAGATTGCCGCCACTTCTTCCGGCGCCAGAATGGTTTTGAAAAGCTTCTCCTCGATATAGCGCGCACAGCCCATGCTGAACGCCTCTTCCGCCTGCGGACCGCCGCTGCATCCGCGATACGCGTAGGGATAGCGAATGTGCGTCACGCCCGGAACCATGGGCGAGAAGCGCCGCTTCTGCTGCGGTTTCGACCCGGTGAGCGACAGCGCTCCCATGGTCCGGCCATGAAACGCGCCAAAGAACGAAATCACCTGCTGCCGCTTGGTGTGGTAGCGGGCCAGCTTCAACGCACATTCGACAGCTTCGGCGCCTGAGTTGCCGTAATAGAACCTGTGCGGCCCCGGCATGGGTGCAACCGCAGAAAGCCGGTCCGCAAACTCCGTCATCGACTCGTAGTAAAAATCTGTGCCGGAGATATGAATCAGCTCAGCTGCCTGCTTCTGGATGGCAGCAACCACCTCCGGGTGACAATGGCCGGTCGAATTGACAGCAATGCCGGCGGCGAAATCAATGAACTCATTTCCGTCAACGTCTTCCACGCGAATGCCGCGGCCGCGCTTGGCCACCATCGGATAGGAGCGGGTGTAGCTGGGTGAGATCACGCGATCGTCGTGAGCCACGGCGGCTTTGGCCTTGGGTCCGGGTACGGGACCGATCAATTTCGGCCCAAACTGGGCATATAACTCGGAGTGGGACATGGCGAAGTCTCCTCATGCTTGGGTGTTGCCGGCTGCAGCGGCAGTGATTCAGGAATTCCACGCTCGCGCGTAGTGCGGAGCCAGGGCCGTCAATCTGTGCGGGAGGAAACGCTAGTCGCCGGCATAAAGGCTGGGCCGGGTCCGGCTCGGCAGCACGCGCAGGTGCCTGCGCGGCCCAATCACACGAGCCCTCAACCTGCTCCAGCGCTTGCTGGCAGGTGCCGAATTCCGGCCTGAATCGGGGTAAGTGTGCATGGGGCCTCTTGCAAAGTCTGGATGGCCCGAGAATAGCACGAGAGGAGAAATTTCGGTAGGCCTGGGTGGAGCCGCTCCGGCTTCAGCCTTACGGCTTCGCTCCGGCCAGGACGCCATCCGGCACCAATGCCGTCGCGGGGTCCGACTCCAGCGTCACCTTACTCTGCTCCAGCAGCTTCAGCGAAGCATCGTCCTTCGCCATGCCGATCCAGCACGTGGCGCCCTTCTTCAGCATGGAGCAAACCGTCTCGATGGTGTAGGTCTGCGTGGGATCGGCCTTGGCCGTCGCCGCCGATCGTTCTACCCACACATTGTGCGTCCCCAATTTGTAGGTCGCATTTTTCGAATCCACAATCGTGAAATTCTGTTTCAGTCCAGAGGAAACACCCGTCCCAAACCCGGGCAGCTCGGCGTCTGAAAAGCTCGAACCATAGCAGTCATACGGCAGCGACACGGTCATGATGATCGAAGCCGGGCTGCCGTGCCTGAGCATCAACCCGATCTGCGCACAGGCTGCACCCTTCTTCTCTTCTTCCGAAGTCGCGCCCTCGGCCGCCTTCTGCTGCGCCAACGGAGTCAGTGGCTTGGTATCGATAAGCTCCCAGTCCGGCGAATACCCGTAGGTGAATCCCAGGTCGCTCTTATAGAGAGGAGAATCGCCGACCATTGGCTTGGCCGGCGCCGTACTCGCCGAGCCCGCTTTCGCTGCGCCCGGATTGGCATCCTGCGCAAAAGCCGAGTTCGCCGTCACCGGCAAAGTGCAACTCAACAGAAAGGCGGCCGTCATGGTCGACTTGAACATAATTCCGCGAGTCTACCACGCAACCATTCCCGGCTATGTGATGAAATGCCACACCCTGAAAGATTAGTGAAGCAGCAACACCGAGCCGGCCGACAACACCCCGGCTACTCCAAATGCCAGCCCCAGCAGCCAGTAAATCCGGTTGCGCGTCAGCAGCGTGATGGAAGCCGTCACCAGCGCGATTTCCAGCAGCGCTTCGCCCAGGTCAAAGCGATCAGCCCGCGCCTCGGCTTGCTCAACCTTCGTTTCCAGCCCTTCCGCCTTTTCCGAGTCTTCCTTCAGATCGTCGTTCCACTTCTTCTGGTGGTCGGCGTAACCCTTGGCAACCTTATCTGCCTTGTCCTTGTCGGAAGCCGTCATGACAGTGAGCAAATCCTGGGCCAGTGACGTCTCGTACGACCGAATCTTTCTCGCCTGGTACTGATTCCACTGGTCCGTGGCCTTGTTCTGGTCCAGCACCGCCTCGGTATGCGTCCGATGTCCCAGCACCGTGGTGATCGCCACCAAAACCGCCAGCAAACTCATGGTGAAAGCAACCGGCCGCATCGACGAATCGTGCGCCCCATGCTCCGCGTGTTCCTGCAATTCTCCCGCTTCGTTCGCTTCCATCTTGGTAGCTCTCCTATCTGGCTATTTCCGCTTCCAGCGAACGCCGTCCTTGGCGTCCTCGATCACAATACCCTTCGCGGCCAGTTCATCGCGAATTTCGTCCGAACGCTTGAAATTTCTTTGCTTGCGCGCCAGGTTTCGCTCCGCAATCAGGGCATCTACCTGTTCATCCGATAACCCCTGCTGGGCCAGCAGTTCCGGCGCGGCCTTGTCCAGAATCCCCTGCTCCTCCGCCCACGTGAGCGCCGCCCGCGTCGGCTCGGCATCATGATCGGCAATCACCGCAAACACCGCATCGAATTTGTCCAGAACTGCCAGCACCCGTTCCCGGTCGCCGGTCAGAATCGTCCCCGCGTCGAGCGCCGAATTCACCGCCCGCACCAGGTCAAAGATCGGCGCCCGCGCTTCAGCGGTATTCAAATCATTTTCCAAAGCGCCGAAATACAGCCTCTCCGCTTTCTCCGCCGCCTCTTGCATCGCAGGGGTCGTTCCACTGGAAAGCTCCGCCTTTTTCAACCGGTCGACAAACGTCCTCAATCGCGAAATCGCCTGCGTCGCCTCGTTCAACCCGTCAAACGTGAAATTCAACTGGTGCCGGTACGGTACGGAAATCAATGCCAGCCGGATCGCCGAAGCCTTGTACCCCTTCAGCAGCAAATCCCGCAGCGTGTAAAAATTCCCCTCCGACTTCGACATCTTGCGCCCATCCACCAGCAGAAAACGCACATGCATCCAGTGCCGCGCCAGCGGCTTGTGCGTGACCGACTCCGACTGCGCAATCTCGTTCTCGTGGTGCGGAAACATCAGATCTTCGCCGCCCGCATGCAGATCGAAGCTTTCGCCCAGGTACTTCATCGCCATGGCCGAGCACTCCAGGTGCCAGCCCGGCCTGCCTGTTCCGATGGCGGTCTCCCACGACGTCTCTCCGGGCTTGGTCGCCTTCCACAAAGCAAAATCGCGAGCCGAATCCTTCTCGTATTCGTCCACGTCCACCCGCGCGCCGTCTGTAATGCCTTCCAGATCCTTCTTGCTTAACTTCCCGTATTCCGGAAACGCCGCCAGCCGGAAATACCAGCTCCCCCCCGAAGCCCCTTCCCCCTCCGCCGAGCCAGTCTTATACGCGGCGCCAGCCTCGGACATGCGCTCCACCAGCTGCACCATCTCGGGAATGTGGTCGGTTGCTTTGGCCAAAATTTCCGGCCGCTCGATCCGCAGCGAATCCAGATCGTCCAAAAACGCCTTCTCGTACAGCGGCGTGTATTCCCCAATCGGCACCCCGGCCGCCGCCGCGTTGCGGATGATCTTGTCGTCCACGTCGGTGATATTCATGACGTGACGAATCTTCATCCCTTCCAGGTGAAGAAACCGCCGCAACACATCCACCTGCAAGAAAGTGCGGAAATTGCCGATATGACCGTAGTCGTAAACCGTTGGTCCGCACGCATACATCCGCAGCTCCTTGCCGTCAGAAGGAGTCACCGGATCTACTTGTCCGCTGAGAGTGTTGTAAAGGCGCAGGGTCATTGGCTTGCTGGGAAGGCCGTTCGCGAATCCCTTGGACGTACCGTAATGATCGACATCAATCGAACCTCCCCGATTGTACCAGCGGATCGCCCTGTACCCCGCCACGCTCAGTTCCGCGTCCAACCCTGCAATGGACTTCATGCGATTCGATTTTGATCGCTCCGAGAGCCCGGCTATTCTGGATGGAATGACCAGCATCGGAACGTCGCGTTGACAGCTCTCCTCTTCCGTCCCCTGCGCCGAGGAACAGGCCGCTTGACGTCCCGTGCCATTTTGACCCTGGCTGGGATCCTCGTGCTTGCGTCGCCTGCCATCCGCCTTCATGCCCAGAATTCCCTGGCCCGGTTGGGCGCTGAGCTCAGCACGTCCGCTGAGTTGCCCGACGCTCCCGAGCCGCTCGCCCGGCAGGCCTCAAACCCACCTCCGGCCCCTCTTCAGGAACCGGCGCCGGCTTCCCCAGCGGGCCAGTCCCCGGACGGCAGTGTCCAGGGCGTTGTCTCCAACCAGGACGGCGCCGTCTATGAAGGTGTTCACGTCTCTCTTTCGCATTCCGGTGCGGGCCCCTCCCAACCCGAGCAAACCGCCGTGACCGACAGCAACGGCCACTTTCTCTTTTCCGACGTCGCGCCAGGACCATTTCTGCTCCATGTCACCTCCGAAGGCTTTGCCACGCAGAGCGTCTCCGGCGTCCTCAAACCCGGCGAAACCTACCAGGCCCCAGCCATCGTTCTCCCCGTCTCAACGGCGACCAGCGAAGTCCGCGTCACCGCCTCCCGCATCGAAATCGCCCAGGAAGAACTCCACATGGAGGAGCAGCAGCGCGTCTTCGGCGTCCTGCCCAACTTCTACGTTGTCTACGACCCCCACGCCCCGCCCCTCACGACGCGCCAGAAATATCAGCTCGCCTGGCGATCCAACGTCGACCCCATCACGATCCTCATTACCGGCGCGACCGCCGGCGTTCAACAGGCCGATAACTCCTTCAAGGGATACGGTCAAGGCGCCGCCGGGTACGGCAAGCGTTTCGGAGCCGACTACGCCGATGGCTTCATCAGCAACATGCTGGGCGGCGCAGTTTTTCCCGCGCTGTTCAAGCAGGACCCCCGCTACTTCTATAAGGGCACAGGCACCGTCCGCCACCGCGCCCTCTACGCCATCGCCGCTTCCGTGATCTGCAAAGGCGACAACGGGCACTGGCAGTTCAACTATTCCGGCCTCATCGGCAGCGTAGCCGCCGGCGGCATCTCCAACATTTATTACCCGGCTGCGGATCGCAACGGCGTCAACCTCACCGTAGAAAACACCCTCTACGGCATCGCGGGCAGCGCAGTTGGCAATCTCTTTCAGGAATTTCTGGTGCGCAAGCTCACGCCCAAAGTCCCGAAATACGCCAACACTCAGCCCTAGCTCAACACCAGCCGCGGATCCGCTTCCAAATCCAGACCGGCAAACTCCCGCGCCAGAAATCGCGGCCACGCCGCCGCCGCAATCATCGCAGCATTGTCCGTCGACAGCGCCGGCGTCGGGAAAGCCACCGGCAAACCCCGTTCCGCCGCCTCCGCCGTAAATCGAACCCGCAGCTCGCGATTTGCCGCCACGCCGCCCGTCACCAGCACGCTCGCCGCATCGACCGCCTCCGCTGCCGCGAATGTCTTCCGCAGCAGATCGCCCACCACCGCATGCTGAAAGCTCGCAATCAGGTCCAGCGTCTGCTGATCGCACAGCGCCCGCGCATCCTGCCATGTCGGGCGATGTCCCGAAGCCGCCATAGCCATCAGCGCCTGCTGCCGCGCCTCGCATCCCGCCCGCATCTGGTTCACTTCCACGTACCGCAGAACGGCCGTCTTGATCCCCGAAAACGAAAACAGAAAATGCCGGTCAAGGTCTGCAATCGGAGCCGTCAGCGCGCCTTTGGTACGCGGAGCCTTTCCCTCCAAATGCGATTTGACCTTGATCTGCGAAAACGTGAACGGCACCGCCTTGGGATCTCCAAACTGCGCGAGATGGTCGATCCACGGTCCTCCCGGATACCCCAGCCCCAACAGCTTCGCCACCTTGTCGAACGCCTCGCCTGCCGCATCATCCAACGTCCGCCCGATCAGCGAATACCGCCAGCTTCCCATCTCCGGTCCGGCGCTCGGCGGCCTCGCCAGAAACAGGTGCGTATGCCCGCCTGAAACCACCAGCGCTAAAGCCGGCATGGGAAGCGCTGCCTCTTCCGCCGGAAGCGGTCCGGGCTCTCCCATCCCAGCTCCCGCCCGCCGCTGCCGATCTTCGAGCAGAACCGCGTGAATGTGCCCCTCCAGGTGATTTACGGCAATCAACGGCTTGGCCAGCGCAAACGCCAGCGCCTTGGCATACGTAATCCCCACCAGCAGCGCCCCGGCCAGTCCCGGCCCATTCGTAACGGCAATCGCGTCCAGATCCCGCAGCTCACAGCCCGCCTGCGCCAGCGCCGCCCGGGTCAGCGGAACCACATTGCGAAGATGCTCACGGCTGGCCAGTTCCGGAACCACTCCCCCATACGGCGCATGCATCGCGATCTGCGACGCCACGATCGACGACCGAGTCTTCGTCCCCCGCTCCACCACCGCCACAGCCGTCTCGTCGCAGGACGACTCGATTCCCAAAATCAGACCACTTGCCGCCATCCCCTTAGTCTATCCACTCCCGAAAGCACGCGCCTCGATCCGATCGGGAGCGTCCCCTCCAACTCTCATTCCGCCCCACTGCCTTACCCTTGAAGCAGGCATGGTTTCTCCCACTCCTCAATTCGCTGCCGCCCGGCAAATCCTTCGCACCCTGAAAGCTCGCGGCTACGAGGCATTCTTCGCCGGCGGCTGCGTACGCGATCTCCTGCTCAGCCGCAGCCCCCAGGACTACGACGTCGCCACCTCCGCTACCCCCGACGTCGTCCTTGACATGTTTTCCCGCACCACAGCGGTCGGAGCCGCCTTCGGCGTCGTCCTCGTCGCGATCGATGTCGCCGGGGAGCGAACCATGACCGAAGTCGCCACCTTCCGCGATGACGGGGCCTACTCCGATGGTCGCCATCCCGACCAGGTTCGCTACACCCTCAGCTCGCAGGAAGACGTCCAGCGCCGCGACTTTACCATCAACGGCCTCCTCCTCGACCCGGAAAGCCTTCCTGAGATCGAACGTCCCATGGAACCAGCGGGTGCCTCACATCTCTCCTTTGAGATGTGGGATCGGAACGCCATCCGAAAAGCCGTCCTCGACTTCGTTGGCGGCCTCGCCGACCTCGACGCCGGCGTCGTCCGCGCCATCGGCGATCCCCAGCGCCGTTTCGCCGAAGACCACCTGCGCATGTTGCGCGCCGTCCGTTTCGCCGCCCGCTTTGGATTCTCCATCGATCCGCTCACCGCCGCAGCCATCCGCTCCCTGGCTCCCAACATTCAATCCGTGAGCCGAGAACGCGTCCGCGACGAGTTGACCCGAATGCTCACCGAGGGCCATGCCCGCCGCGCCTTCGAGCTTCTCGACCAAACTGGCCTGCTCGCTCAGGTATTGCCTGAGGTGTCGAAGCTCAAAGGCGTTGCCCAGCCTCCCGAATGGCACCCCGAAGGCGACGTGTGGATCCACACCCTCCTGCTTCTCGAACAGCTTGAGCCCGGTTGCTCCATGACCCTCGCCTGGGGCGCTCTGCTGCATGACATCGGCAAGCCGGCTACTTTCACCCCGCCCAAAGCTCCTGGCGATCGCATCCGCTTCAGCGGCCACGTCGAGATCGGCGTCCGCATCGGTGCGGAGATCTGCCGCCGCCTACGCTTCTCCAACGACGAAACCGGTCAGATTCTCGCCCTCATCGACAATCACATGCGCTTCGGCGACGCGCCCCGCATGAAGACCTCAACCCTCAAGCGCTTCTTCCGCCTCAACAATTTCCCCGAGCACCTGGCCCTCCACCGCATGGATTCCATGGCCTCAAGCGGCAACCTCGAGCTCTACAACTTCGCCCGCGAACGTTACGAAGCCCTGCCCGCAGAAGAAGTTCGCCCAACGCCTCTCCTTACCGGCCGCGACCTGATAGCCCTCGGCTACCAGCCCGGCGAATCCTTCAAGGCCATGTTGCACCTCGTCGAAGAAGCCCAGCTGGAAGGGTCAATCCACACCCCTGAGGAAGCCTTCGACCTCATCCGGAAAGAATTCCCACCTTCTTGAATTCCTCCCGCCAATTCGATGTCATCGTGATCGGCGCCGGAGCCGCCGGCCTCATGTGCGCAGCCGTCGCCGGTCAGCGCGGCCGCCGCGTCGCCTTGCTTGACCACGGCAGCCTCCCGGGGCGCAAAATCCTCATCTCCGGCGGAGGCCGATGCAACTTCACCAACATCCACTGCGAGCCCAGCCGCTTCCTTTCCCAAAACCCCCACTTCGCCAAGTCCGCTCTCGCCCTCTACACCCCGCAGAATTTCCTTGAGTTGGTCCACCGCTACAACATCCCCTACCACGAGAAAACTCTGGGCCAGCTCTTCTGCGACCACTCCGCCCACGCCATCCTTGACATGCTGCTCGCCGAATGCGAGAAAGGCCGAGTCGAGCACATCTATGACGCCCACAGCCTCCAGATCGAGCCCACCGGCTCAGGCTTTTACCTGCTATCGGCCAAGGGTGAATTTCAATGCGAATCCCTGATCGTCGCGACCGGCGGCCTGTCCATTCCCAAACTCGGCGCGACATCGTTCGGCTACGACCTCGCCCGCCAATTCGGCTTGAACGTCGTCGAGCCCCGCCCAGCCTTGGTTCCGCTGCTGCTGGGCGGCGCTGACTCAAGTTGGACTCAACTCGCCGGCGTCTCCACACTCGTCCGCGCCACCACCCCCTCGACGAAAACCACCTTTGTCGAGAAGTTGCTCGTCACCCACCGCGGCCTCAGCGGCCCCGCCATCCTGCAAATCTCGTCCTACTGGAAACCCGG
The DNA here is from genome assembly GCA_903832475.1 of uncultured Acidobacteriota bacterium. Classification (GTDB taxonomy): domain Bacteria; phylum Acidobacteriota; class Terriglobia; order Terriglobales; family Acidobacteriaceae; genus Acidicapsa. The sequence continues at coordinate 12,249 of CAILBQ010000549.1, forward strand.
CGACCCCATTCACGTCGATCTGCTCCCGGATCAGCCCATCCTGAACCAGGCTTTCACCCTCCGGCGCGACATTTCCACCCTCCGACAGGTGCTTCGCACCCATTTCTCTCAACGCCTCGCCGACCACCTCACCCAGGCTGCCGCGCCGGCAGGCTGGTCCAATGCAGCCATAGCAGCCTGCGAAGCCAGTCTCCACCGCTGGCCCTTTCACCCCACCGGGACGGAAGGTTACCTGAAAGCCGAAGTCACCGCGGGAGGCGTGGATACCGCCAACCTTGAAGCTCGCACCATGCAAGCCCGCACCATCGCCGGCCTCTTCTTCATCGGCGAAGTCGTCGACGTCACCGGCCACCTCGGCGGCTTCAACTTCCAGTGGGCGTGGGCATCCGCCGTAGCCGCCGCCCGTGCCGTCTAGCTTACTGCTGTGGCTGCGGAGTCTGCCCACCATCCGGATTCGCCGGCTGCTGTGCCGGAGGCGGTGTCCTCGGCCGAGCCGGAGGCGTCAGCACAAACCCCTGCCGCACCATCGCAAATCCCTCCTGCGACCACTCCGCCTGCATCAGCTCGTTCGAGGGATCCGAAAAAACCTCGATCGTGTCCGCACCAGTCGAGATCGTCACATGATGAATCGGCGTCTGCTGCCCGTTGAGCGTGCCCTGCTCGTCCTGTTTGGTCACAATCCGCAAAGGCTCCACCGAGCCCGACTGTTTGGGAATCACTGCCCACAGATCGCGATTGTTGTGCAGCGCGCCCAGGTTCAGCACTGTCTGCAAAGCCGCCGCATCAAAGTCCGGGAAGAAAACCGCCTGCGGATGAAACGCCAGTGGCGTGTTGATGACCTGTCCGTTGGCATTGATCTTCATCGCCAGTTGCTGTCCTTGCGCGCTGGCCGTCACCGTCGCCTTGGTGCCGTTCACCGACCCATCCAACTGGGCGCTCTTCAGCGCGAATCCGCCCGCCATCGTCTCATTTTCCGAAAAACTGTAGTCCAACCCCGGCATCTTGATTTTCGTCCACGACGTCGAGCCAAAACCGCCCGCCGAAGGCTTCAGAGACAGCCCCGCCGAACCCACTTTCTGCCCGTTCTGACTAATCTCAAAACTCTGCGCCGACGCAAATTCAGCGCCCGCCGCCACAACCAACCCGGCAATCAAAACTCTTGCCAACCCACAATTCGAGAAACGCATTTGCACAATTCTCCTGCCCATAGGAACCCGGCTCCAGCTGGATGGTTGCGCTCTCCCCGCGCCAGTCACCACCATGTCTTCAAAAAGGCAAAAGGGAGGACAGGCCAATGGCCCACCTCCCCTACCGCCTATTCCCTGTTCCTACTGCTTGCTTTTCGCAAACCGCTTGTTCACTTCCGCCCAGTTCACCACGTTCCACCAGGCTTCCAAATATTTCGGCCGCAGGTTCTGATACTTCAGATAGTAAGCATGTTCCC
>CAILBQ010000550.1 GCA_903832475.1 uncultured Acidobacteriota bacterium
CCCCCGGCTCCGGCGCCGAACTCAAACGCCGCTCCCTGGTCGCCGCCGGCAAAGCCCGCGACCTCAACAATCAGCGCCCCCTGGCCATCAAGGACTATCAGGCCGCCATCGCCAACGGCTCCGACACCACCCAGGGCGATATCGCCAGGAAATACCTGAAGAATCCCTACCACGAATAGTTCGCCTCATGGCTTCCCGGCCTCTTCGCACTCGCCCCTCATCGGCCGTTCCGCCAAATTGTTCCCCGTGGAACAATCCGCGAGGCCCTCGGGCCGCCTGCGCTGCAGGGCGGAATGAATTCCATGTCATTGCTCATGAAATAGTTGAGGCAGGCGGCCTGGTTTCTCCATGACCGCGAATGCCATCCACTTTTGTATACGGCGTCGCAGAAACCGTGAGACAAGAGTCGGGAACCGAATCAGGCATTGAGCCCTGGTCACTCTGCGTACTCTTGGTCCTACTCGCTGCTGCCTTTCCCCTACTCCCTGTCTTCACCACGGAACCTTCTGCTACCCTCCCACGTATGAAGAGTTAGCCGGTTCGTGACGGCGACTTTGGAGACTGCTTATGTCTGCTTACTGCAACAACTGTGGAACAGCCTTACCCCCGGCAGCGCGCTTCTGCTCTGCCTGCGGAACCGTGGTGGCAGGTGCTCCTCCCATGGGCTCGCAGCCCTACTCCCCCTACACCTACCCGCCCTATCCGGTGCGCCTGGTTCGCCCCATCTTCGGACGCCAGTTTGCCGGCGTCTGCGTGGGACTGGCCCGCACCTACAACTGGGACGTAGGCCTGGTGCGCATCGTTACCGTGCTTGCCGGCGTGTTCATCTTCCCCGTCGCGGAGATCGCGTACATTGCCTGCTGGATCGGCATCCCCGAGGAGCAACTCGGCGAGATGAATCCTCCGCCGCAGCACGTCTCCCCGCAGCAAGCTCCGACGCAGCAGGTGTAAGCCGCAACAACGCATGCCGTCGCAGCGATCAGCGCGTCGCTTCAGCCCTCGCCAGCACAATTCCGCTGGTGGGGGCAGCGCTCTCGAAATACTTCACCATGCGCTGCGGCTCGCTGGCCTGGTAAGGCGCCAGGTTATGCGCCCAGCGATAGCCGATCGGCTGATACCAGAGTTCGGCGACGATCTTCAGCGGGCCTGACGCGCTCCCCGCGGGCACCACGTATTTCACCCGGCTTCCTCGGTCGGTGAATCCCGGATCTTCCGCCGCATCCCCGACAACATGAATGTCCCCATCCGCCGTGGCCTTGTCAAAGCCCGCCGGCAGCAGCCGGTTGTCTTTTCCATACACCGCAGCAGCCGTGATGCCCGTCGTCACTTTCCCACGCGCATCCAGCAAAATCGGTTCATAGATCTCCACCTGGTCCGGTTTGGTGATCTTCCGGTAGTGCGGTTCGAAGCGCGTCGGGTCTTCGTCATTGTCGTTGCCTTCAATTGACCCGTCCGGCTTGAGCTTGCCCGATTCGAAGACCACGCTACCATTGGCATCCGTCACCAGCACATGCAGCCACGCCCGCCGCGATGGGAACGCTGTCGGCAGCTTGTGCCCGGTCAGGTTCTGCGCCACCACCTCAAACGCCACGCCGTGTGAAGTTGCCTCCACGTGGTCGATGGCTACCCTGGCCGATTGCGTCTGCAGGAACTCCCTCGTCCTCGCCTGGGCCGCCTTCAACTCTTCCGGAAGCGCCGCCACGGCCAGCTCATCGCGATGGTCTTCCAGCATGCCCGCCATGACAAAGTTCGAACCCACAAACACGTGCCGCCGAGCCCCCTCGCGAATCGGCCCATACAGCGCCGTCACCGTTGTCGGCTCTTTCACCTCAGGCATGTGGCACTGCTGGCAGGTCTGCTTTCCCTTGTAGTCGCTGTGCACCCACTCCTGGTACGGCATCTGTTCCGGGAAGCGCGGCAGCTTCTGCCCGTCTCCCGTAATCGGATCGGTATACAGCGTGTGGCAGCTCGCGCACAGCTCTGACTGGCGCATGTGGTCGCTGTGAACGGGCAGATAACCCGCCGTTGAAGAGTGCATCAGCGTCTGGTGCCCATGGTCGGGGTCATACGGACCGTACTCCGGCCGCTCATCCTCGCGCACCGCCTTGGCCACCACCACGTTGCCGTTGAACGTCGCGTCGGTCCCCAGCCCGTCCTTCTCAATCTGGTGGCAGACTGAGCAGGTCACTCCATCCTGCGCCAGCCGCCGGTCATCGGAGCTCTTGTCTTTCACCGTCTGGAAAGGGAACCGCGCGAACACATCGGTGTCCCGCCCGGCATCGCGATCCTGCAGCCGGATCGGCGCCATGTGGCAGAACGAGCACTCGTTCTCGATATGCTGCTTCGCTTCCGGATGTTCCATCGTCTCGCGCCGGATGCTGCCCTGCCAGTAAGGATCGCGTGAAGAATTGGCCATCAGGCTGGCCCGCCAGTCATAGCCGATCGAGTAGTCTTCGCCTGTCGTTGTCTTCATCCCTACATGACAGGCAATGCACCGGTCAGAAGAGCGAAAGGCCGTGGCTACACCCTTCTTGTAGGCGATGCGCGGCTTCTCCTGGGTAGGGGTCTCCTGGTCCGCGCCGACCTGCGCAGCGACGGAAGGCGTCTTCGTCGACTCCTGCTGCAACAAGGCGCGCATACCCGCGAAGGGCAGCAGAGAAAGCATCAGTCCAGCAATCAGTAGCCTCATCGCCATCCATTCCAGAAGTGCCCTTCGGCCCAGTCCCACAACACGTAAAAATCAATCTGCGGAGCCCGCCCGCTGACGTCGGTCATCGGCTTGCGATACCCCGCCGCCGCGCGGATATGTTGCCGCCGGCTGACCGTCACCTGCATCTCCGGCATCAGGTCCCAGTCGGTCTGCGCGCCCGTCTTATAGTCCCGCGTGGCCAGCATCTCCACCATGGGAGAGAACAATCGTCCCAGCCCATGATCCGGCGCCACCGACCCGCCCAGCGCCGAGCTGAAAAAGAGGCTTCGCGGAGCGACGCTTGTATCCACCGGCAAAGTCGCTCCCAGTTGCAGTTGAACAAACGTTCGATTCGTAATCAGCTGGTCGTACGCGGCGAACGGTTCGAATTGCGTCGTGCCCGCGCCGAACGTTCGCTTCTTGTCCCCGGTCGGCAGCAGCACGCCGCCCTGCACGCTGACGATCGACCCTGCCCGCTCGCTCGAAAATAAAGTCCGCTTCATCCCCACCGTGATGTCGCCAAGGCCGCTTGTCCAGCTCCCATTCTGCCGGGCGTAGTTGACGGGAACATCCACTTCGAGCTGATTCTTCCCCTTGAACGTTTGTTCATGAATCACGTCGGTCGTCCACGAAGCGGGCCCACTGGCTGCAGCCGCCGTTGTGATCACCAGCTCATCTTCCGGGAACGCCTTCTCGGTCACCATGGCGCGGGGCAGATTCAGCACTCCCAGAGGATAGTGATGATCGTTCTTGCAGAAGCTGCGCAGGTAGGCAATTACATCGTCAATCTGCTTCTCGCTGAGCAGGTCTCCAAATGCCGGCATGATCTGCGAAAACCCAAGCCCGCGCCCCCATGCAAGATGACAGCTTTGTACGCTGAGTCCGGCTCCGGCGTGGTCTGATCGCAGCGCGTGAAATCCGGCCACGTATCGGGCCGCTGGAAAACCGTCTGCGTCTCGGGAGCGCCTTTGCCGTCCGCGCCATGACAGGCGATGCAGCCTCCATTCCAAACCTTCTTCCCATCCGCAAGATCGGGATGCGGAGCCACCGTCATCCGTTGACCCACGGCGCTGAAGCCGGCACCCGACAGCCAGCATCCGGCGATCACTCCCGCAAACGCCAGCATCCCCACCCACAACCAAGCTTGTCGAGCCTTCACCCGTTTCTCCTTGAATGCCGGCACACCTCTTGGAGTGACGAGCGCTCCGTCTTGCAATTAACAACACCCATTGGGATGCAGCGACCTTTGAATAGACTGCCTGCACACGTCAAGCGCGTGTTTATCCGGCTTCAGTCTTCCACGCTTTTTGTGCGGGCGCGCCAAGAACTTCGAAAACAAAGAGCCCTTCGCCGATAGATGAACAAATCGTCACGTCGACCTCCACTTTGGCGGCATCAAACCGCAACCGTCCCGAGGATCGTGGCTGCCCTATAGTGAGGCAATGCCCAGCTTCCGTTCGCAGGTCGAGGCAGCCAAGCCTTCTCATCACGACCTCGCTCATCGTCGGTGGATCTATGTCCCCTACGATCGCTTCACCGATCGCGTGGGACCGATCGCCGAGCAAGCCGCCGCCGACACCGGGATCGTGATCGTCGAGTCCACCGCCAAGGCCCTGCGTCGCCCGTATCACAAGAAGAAGCTGGTCGTGCTTATCTCCAACATGCGCCACTTCGCCCTGGAGCAGCAGGCCCGCGGAGTCTCCGTCCTCTATCACTTTTCTCCTCTCAGTCATGGCCAGGCGTTATTGGAGCTGCAGCAATCGCACCGCCTTCCGCCGTTGACCTGCACCATCCCCGCAGAGCGCGAACTACGCCTCGATTTGAAAACCGCGCAAAAGAGCGGCCTCGATCTCCAGCTCGTCGGAGACCCCGCCTGGGCCTCCACCACGCAGGACTTCACCGACACCTACGGAAGCTATCAA
>CAILBQ010000551.1 GCA_903832475.1 uncultured Acidobacteriota bacterium
CGCCGATTGACGGCCGTCGCAGGCTTGCTTTCAAGGTCATAAAGGACGCAGGATCGAATTAATTCTGGGTTTGCCCATGAACTTCTGAAGGGATCCGGACATGGTCAATCAACATGTGGTTGACTTCGTAAAGAGCTAACTCGAACGGGCTCCCAAACGCAGCCAGGCGAGGACCACGGACAGACCATCTCCGTTTCGAACGGCTTACAGGAATTTATGGGGTAGAAACGGGAATACAAGCCTAAGCGAAACAGAATGGCGGAGAGTGAGGGATTCGAACCCCCGGTAGCCTTTCGACTACGTCTGATTTCGAGTCAGGTGCATTCAACCGGGCTCTGCCAACTCTCCGCTGTCACAGCTGCATCCGGCCAATTCCTGGTTACTCCACTGTCTGCCAGCCGCTCTGAGAGGCTACTAGCCAACGATGGACCCTAAGACCAGCGCACAGGTGCACTCTATGAGCATATCGTATTCCTTCGTGGAGGTCGAGCCAACTACCGAGTGGACTGGAATGGGGACGCAGGAAGGCCGGCGCGATTGTACAAATGACACTCCGGGCTGTTCGACCAGCCATATCGCACGGCAATTGGCTTCTCAACAGACGGAGCGCTCAGCACAACGGTTCCACCATCGATTCTTCCCTCTGCAGGTGCATAGATGCCATCTTTCCCAGCAATCTCAAAACCTGTCAACGAACCTCCTCTGGTTTGCAAGCCGTCCGCATGGTCGAACCAGACCCGCAGACCTGAACCTTCTGCCGTCGCCTGACGAAACATGGGGCCGGAAAATTCGACCGTTTCGCCGTACGCAACTGCCCGTCCTGCAAGAGCCAGGCGGCGTCCCACCGTCAATTTGTCGGTTGGGTGAACATCGTCTGGATTGCCGATGTCGATGGTTACGGCCATACCTGTATTTCGCAGCGACAGCGCCTTTCGCTGAGCTTCGCGAATGGGCGCCCACACCTCCAGCGGAGTCGACTTGAAGTTGGCGATCTGCACATACAGAAAAGGGAAGTCGCCGATCTGCCATTGCGCCCGCAAGTCCTCGATCAGTGTTTTGAATAACCGCTCATAACTTGACGCACGCTCAATCGCGCTGTTGCTCTCACCCTGGTACCAGATCACACCCTTGATAGGGAAAGGCGTAAGCGGCGCGATCATGCCGTTGTACAACATGCCGGGGGCCCACATGACCATGGGGGGATTCCACGGAAACTTCGGCTCGGGCAAGCCCTTCGCTTTCGCATCCGCAATCATCTTGGGCCCGAGAGTCTCTTCTCGAAGAGCCTCTACACGCCTGTCTTCCATGTGGCCGCGAGACGCAAATACTGGAGCGAGCGCAGCATCCTCACCTATCGCCGCCAACCTCGTCCACGATTCAGCCAACGTGCCTCCCCATGTGGCATCGATCACGCCGACGGGCACGTGCTCATGCTCTTCGATGTCCTTGGCAAAATACCAAGCGACCGCTGAGAATTCACGCGCCGTTTCCGGGGAGGAGGCAGCCCAGGCCGCAGTCGTCTCGATATCTTCCTGGCCATACTCGGCTGTCTTTTTCTTCACAATCATTAGGCGCAATTGCGAATCCCCTGCCTTGGGTAAATCGGTGGCCGCCGTCGATGATTTGCGCATCTCGAACTCCATGTTCGATTGACCGCTGGCCAACCAGATATCGCCGACCAGTACATCCTCCAGAGTCCTCTCCGTCTGGCCTTTCACCGTGAGTACAAAAGGTCCGCCGGCACTTCCCGGAGACAAAAATACGCTCCACTCGCCCAGTTCATCCGTTGTGGCAGTCTTCGTTTCGCCTCGGAAGGTGACGCTCACCGTTTCTCCCGCAGCGGCCCAACCCCAGACGTGTGCCGGAAGGTTTCGCTGAATTACCATGTGGCTCGAGAACACGGCGGGAAGCGTCACAGCGGCATTCCCCGGCAAAGCACTGAAACTCAGCATTGCCAGCAAGCCAAACATGAGCGTCTTGACCATTGGGACGTGTTTGTCTTGAAGCCTGATTGAGCATTCACTTGAATTGATAGGCATGATAGAAGTCCCCTCGCCGTCGCCTGATCTCATAATGAATATGAATCAAAACGGTATCACCTTCCGCTGCTTGGCCGCCAAGCATTGGCGATTCTCTTCAATTGCCGACCAACTGTTGAGCGCCAGGACTCATCAATTTCCTGCCGATGGCAGCACCTTTGCACGCGCATTCCATCCGTGAGTAAATAAGTACATCAATTAGGCTGACTGCTGACAAAGGCAACAGGTCGGCCAAGCCGTTTACCGATGCATCTGCTGGTCAATCAGACATTGACACAGAACACCCTACCCCCGGAGAATCTGGAAGTCCCTAGTTCTTTCACA
>CAILBQ010000552.1 GCA_903832475.1 uncultured Acidobacteriota bacterium
ATATCCGGATCGCTCAGTGACACCGTGCCGAAGGGGAACCGTGCGCGAAAGCTGGCGTTCTTAAAGCGAGGAAATCCGTAGGTATGATCGCCCTCACCCAGGCCGCTGTTGGGCATGCCGAAGATCTTCCATCCTGGCACCGGCCCTTCGAGCACTCGGGCTTTGGACCCTTGAATCGAAATGGCGGCAAAGACACAGGGCTCGTTGAACAGGTCTGGCCGGTTGCGAATGGATACATTCGAAAGCGCGCCCGTTCCTTCCAGACAGATCATGCCTGCGCCAATGCCTCCGAGTGGGTAGGCCACACGAGACAACGCCTCGCCTTGGTACTCTGTCGAACCACCTGACTGGGAAGCGGGCTTGATTAATGCGGGTTCGAGAACGGCCGGCTCAGCTACAGCCAGACGATCAGCCGTGCTTCCCACGCCAGCGATGCCGGCGACCTGGATGCCGGCCTTCAGGAAATCTCTGCGATTCCAGTCCATCTGCTTCCTCTTCGGGCTCAATACGTGATCGGCTTTCCGCTAGCTTTTTGCGACGCTTCACTCTAGCACGGCAAACAGGCTGAAATCTTTCTGCTGGTGGGTGTCAATGTAAGTCGTAAGCAATGCGTTGCCGGAACGGTCGTATTGCGCCCATGAGACCTACAGCCGCCGGTGCCAGGAATGGCTGCCTGTCGTCATGAAATCAACCACACCAACGGGCAAGGCAAGCCGCGCAAAGTCGTGAAGATGAATCATTGCAGGAAGCTAGTTGCTCTTCGCTAAACGCCGCGCGCTGGTTGTGTCGGGATGGTCTGCCCCCAGCGAGCCTTCAAGCTGCGCAAGGGCCTGCGTGGCTGCGGCGTGGGCTTGAACTTCCTTGTTTTCCGCGGCGAATGCGCGCGCCTGCGCGAGATACGCATTGCCGAGCCGGCAGGAAGCGTTTGATGAATTTCCACGGGACTGCAGTGCGGCGAGAGCTTGATTTGCATCCGCCTCCGCTTGATCGGCATGGCCTAAAGCAAGGTCGATTTCCGAGCGATCGATGTACAGTCCGGGCAGCGTAAAAGCGCCTGAGCCACCGGACTTCACTGCAGTCTGCACCGTCGCAAGTGACTTATCGATCAGTCGCAGGGCGCCGGGCAGGTCATGCTTGTCAACCGCCATCATTCCACGCTCGGTGGTGATTGCCGCGAACGCATAGTGACCGGGAGGCAATTGCTTATGCAGTCTTGGTTCCACTTCGGCGATCATCGACTCCGCGCGCACTAAGTCATGTTGCAGGCGGTAGATTCGAGCACGCTCGAGGAGCGACTGGCTGATCACCAATTCATCTTCAGTTTTCTTCGCCTTGTTATAGGCTCGCTCAGAATAGTCTGCCGCCTGAGGATATCGATCTAACTCTCGCAACACACGCGCGTAGTTCGTCAGGACCATGGGTGAAACGGCATCTTCTGTCGAACTGTCACGGCTGATATCGATGACTTTGCGATAGATCTTCTCTGCTTCCAGCGGGCGGCCTGCCTGGTCCAGTTCCAAGGCCCAGTTGTTGTAAAGGACGACGGCAGTCTCGGTTTCATCGCGACCCAGGGAGGACATCAGCGCGCTCCCGCGTTGAAATTCATTGAGCGCTTCCTGGTCTCTGCCGGCTTCGCTGTATGCAGACCCCAGGTCGAGTGAAGTCGTCATTTCAAGAGCGTCGGAATCGAATGGAGATGCACGCAGAGTATCTCGCGCCTGCTCCATGCGGCGCACCGCCTCGCTGCTTTCTCCTTTCTCGCGGGAAAGCTGGCTGCCAAAGCGCAGGCACGCAAAACGATTCAACGCATATTGAGGATCTTTAGGCAAATCCCGAAGGCCCTCCTGAATCAGCGACTCGCCCTTGACCAGGTCTTCGTCGCGGGACAATTCAAATCCAAGCGCGCAAGAAGCCGATGCGCGGATGGCCGGATCTTTCGAATCGCGGGAAAGCTGGTAGGCG
>CAILBQ010000553.1 GCA_903832475.1 uncultured Acidobacteriota bacterium
GCAGGTGATCCCGGAGGACGTGAGCCAGTCGCAGACTTCTGTGCCTTCCAGGTCGATGGCCCGGATCTGGTAGCCGCCACCGGGGAAGACGACGACGGCGGCGCCGGTGTTGCTGGTTGTCGGCGAGTAAACCGTCAAGGTGGGTGTGGAGACATTGCCAAGGCGCATAAGGGGCTTGCCCGCGATGATGGCTGGCGGGGCGCCGGGATCTTTGCCGGTATCGTGTTCCGCGCCCTTGACGGGAACGGCGTCGGGGATGGCGCCGGGCCAAATGGGCATCTCGGTGTGGCCGGGAGCGGGCTGCCAGTCTTTCTGGGCGCGGCACGCAAGCGAGGAAAGCAGCAACATGCTGACTGTGGCGACGAGGACTGGCTGGCGAAGTTGCAGATGCATGGATATGCCCCTTTGCGGTACGCCAGCGATGATCGCAGGGGGCGGGCGATGCGCGCAAACGATTTGGCAGACGAGGCGGGATTGCCCGGTGGAGTCAATCGGCTTACCCGAGGTGCGGTCGGTGGTATATCTTGGCTTGCAGCCAACCATGCTCGCCGGGGCGCGTTCGAGACCGACTTTTCAACCTGAGGAGTTTTGATGATCAAGGTCCGATTGGGCTTGATGATGTTTCTGGAGTACTTCATCTGGGGAGCGTGGTATGTCACGTTGAACACCTGGTTGGCGAAGTCGCTGCATTTTTCAGGGACACAACTGGGGATCGCGGCGGGAGCGACAACGATTGGCGCGATGGTTTCGCCGTTTTTTGTGGGACTGGTGGCGGACCGGCTGTTTGCCACGCAGGGGCTGCTGGCGGCAATGCATGGGCTGGGCGCGGTGCTGCTGTTCTTCGCTTCAAGGCAAACGACGTTCCCCTACTTTTACGCAATCATCCTGCTGTATTCGCTGTGCTATATGCCGACAATGGCGCTGACGAATTCGCTGGCGTTTCGACAGATCGACGATCCGCAGGCGGAGTTCGGGCGCATCCGCGCGCTGGGGACAGCGGGATGGATCGCGGCCGGCTTCCTGATTGGCAACCTGCACATTGAAGCAACGGCTCTGCCGATGCAAATCGCCGCCGGGTGTTCGCTGCTGATGGCTATCTACTGCCTGACGCTTCCGCACACGCCGCCGCTGGGAAGGACGAAGCAGGTTTCGCTAAGCTCGATCTTCCCCATCGAAGCGGTCAAGCTGCTGGCCAACCGCTCGACCGCGGTGTTTGCGATTGCTTCGTTTTTGATCTGCATACCGCTGCAGTTTTACTATGCGTTCACCAACCTGTTTTTGAACCAGGTGGGGGTGGACAATGCGGCCAGCAAGATGGCGGGCGGGCAGATCTCCGAGCTGCTGTGCATGCTGGCGATCCCGTGGTTCTTTCGGCGGCTGGGCGTGAAGTACATGCTGGTTGCAGGCATGCTGGCATGGGTGGTTCGCTACGTCTTTTTTGCCTACGGCAATGCGGGAGCGGGGATGTGGATGCTGTGGGCAGGGATCCTGATGCATGGGATCTGTTATGACTTCTTCTTCGTGACTGGGCAGATTTACATCGATCGCCGGGCTGACGTGAAGCTGCGCGCGGCGGCGCAGGGTCTGATGACGTTCCTTACCTATGGCGCGGGAATGTTCGTCGGGTCATGGCTGTCGGGCGCGGTGGTGGAGCATAACTCGATGCCCGGGCTGGGGCAGAACGTGGTGTATCACTGGCGCGCGATCTGGCTGTTCCCGGCGATCATGTCGGCGGTGATCCTGGTGCTGTTTCTGATGACGTTCAACGATCGCAGCAAGGTGGTTGTGCGGCGGGATGAAGGGCTGGCAGCGGAGCCTGCTCTTTGAAGGAGGGGTCGTGGATACATTTTCGAGGCGGCGATTTGTGATGTCGGCGGGAGCTGCGGCTGCTGGGGCTGCGGTGATGCCGCGAATGAGCTGGGCCAGCCCGATGGGGCTGCCGATCGGGATTCAGCTCTACACCGTGGGCAAGCCGCTGGAGGACGATCCGGCAGGCACGCTGAAGCAGCTTGCCGCCATCGGCTATCGCGAGGTGGAGTCGGCGGGACCGCTGAAGAAAGCGACCGCGAAAGAACTGCGGGCGATGCTGGATGATGCGGGCTTGAAGTGCCCGAGCGCCCACCTGAGGCTGACGGAGCCGGAACTGGGCCCGCTGTTTGACGAAGCCAAGACGCTGGGCGCGACGTACGCAGTGAGCTCCGTGCTGCGCAGCTTTGATTTTTTGAAGCCGAAGCCAGGTGGGCCTCCGCCGGACATGGCGCATCTGCCGCCGCTGCCGCCAATGGGCCTGGACGGATTCAAGAAGACAGCCGAGCAGATGAACGAGGTCGGCAGGAAGGCCAAGGCCGCCGGCTTGCAGTACGCTTACCACAATCACAATTTCGAGTTCGAGAAGATGCCGGATGGCAGTCCGGGGTATGACGTGCTGGTGAAGGAGAGCGATCCGGAGCTGGTGAAGTTCGAGATCGATTGTGGCTGGATGGTCATTGCCGGGTATGATCCGGTCGCGTATTTCACCAAGTATCCGGGGCGGTTTCGCATGCTGCACATCAAGGACTTTACGGCGCGGAAGCCGACGACCGACCTTATCGGGCCGGACCGTCCGTCGGGGCGCGACCTGGGCAAGGGATTTGTGGACTACCGGCCGATCTTTGCGGCCGGAAAAACGGCGGGCATCGAGCATATTTTTGTGGAGCAGGAGATGCCGTTTCCGGTCTCGCGCATGGAGTCGGCGAAGGTGGACTTTGCCTATCTGGAAAAGTTCAGTTGAGCCACCTGCCGTGCGGGGCACCTGCCGTGCGGGGCACCTGCCGTGCGGGCAGACGCGGCTTCGCCGCAAAGGCAGCAGCCGATCATTCATTCATTCAGAATGACCAACAATCGGCTGCCGATGCACTCCGCGCCTTAAGACGGGTAGACAATCGAAAATGAGAACATTTTCACAAGGAATGAGGGGACATGGTAAATCGCAGGAGTTTTTTGAAGTCCGCAGGCGTCACGGCGGGTGTGCTGGGCACGATCGGGTCGACGAAGCTGCATGCATTGAGCGCCTTGGCGGGGGATGGCGCGAAAGCTTTCTCGGCAAATGATCACATTCAACTGGCCTTGATTGGCGCGGGCATTCAAGGGCAGGGGGATACGCGATCGGCGATCCAGGTGCCCGGTGTGAAGCTGGTGGCAGTCGCCGATTGCTACCAGGGCCGGCTGGACCATTGCAAGGAGATGTGGGGCAAGAAAGACGACCTTTTCACGACCAGAGACTACAACGAGATCTTGGCGCGCAAAGATGTGGACGCAGTGCTGATTGCGACGCCGGATCACTGGCACAAGCAGGCAGCGGTCGATGCCATGAAGGCGGGCAAAGACGTCTACTGCGAGAAGCCGATGATCCATCTCTATTCCGATGGACCGGAGATGATCGAGGCGGCCAAGTCGTCGGGACGGATCATTCAGATTGGCAGCCAGCGCGTGAGCTCGATCGTCTATGCGAAGGCCAAGGAGTTGCTGGCGGCGGGCGCGATCGGGCAATTGAACATGGTGACGGCGCGGTGGGACCGGAACTCGGCGATGGGCGCGTGGGATTACACGGTGCCTGCGGATGCATCGCCTGAGACGTGCGACTGGCCGCGCTTTCTGGGCACGGCTCCGAAGATTGCGTGGAACCCGGAGCACTTCTTTCAGTGGAGGAAGTGGAAGGCGTACGGGAGCGGAGTCGCCGGCGATTTGTTTGTTCACCTGTTCAGCGGAACGCACTTCATCACGGGGGCTCATGGGCCGACGCGGGCTGTGGCCAGCGGCGCATTGCGGTTCTGGAAGGATGGCCGCGACGTGCCGGATGTGATGTTGGGGATCTTCGACTATCCGGAGGGATTCAACCTGAGCCTGCGGGTCAACTTCGTCAATGGCGGCGAAGACAACGAAGGGCTGCTGTTCACCGGTTCGGAAGGCACGATGGAGATCGACCGCAACACGGTGACCGTGAAGCGGGTGCCGCGTGAGAAGGGCCCTGGGCTGACCGTGGGCACGTTCACGGAGGCGATGCAGGACGAGCTGGAAGCGGCGTACAAGAAGAAGTATCCGAAGGAGCACAGCAAAGCACTGCCGCCGCTGAGCGAGGACGCGTATACGGCTCCGGAAGACTATAGCGACAGCTACGATCACTTCCAGAACTTCTTTAATTCGGTGCGGAGCCGGAAGCCGGTGGTGGAGGATGCGGTGTTTGGCTACCGGGCGGCGGGGGCGGCGCTGCTGGGCAACCTGAGCATCGAGAAGGACGCGGTAGTGCACTGGGATCCGGAGGCGATGAAGGTCGTCTCGTAGTTCCTCCAAGGCAACGATGTAAGACGGAGCGGCTTTCCATTCGTGGACGGCCGCTTCCGTCTGTGGACGCAAAGATGCGGCGTCTTACGCGGATGTGATTGAAAGCATGGGCGGTGCGGTTGGAAGAGGACTTGCTACCTGGAATGGACTGGCTTGAGATAGGGGAGAGATAGCGATGTCGTACGGCGTCTTACACGATCTTCGATTGGCGATTCGGCAACTGGGGCGTTCGCGTTCATTTTCTCTCACCGTGGTCCTAACGCTGGCGCTGGGGATTGGGCTGAACGCGGCGATCTTCACCATGGTGGATTCGATCCTGCTGAAGCCGCTGGGATATCACGACGCGGATCGCATCTACGGTCTTGACACGCGATTCACCGATGAGAACCGATCGATCCCGCGCATTGGCGGGGCGGATTTTACAGACCTGGCGACGCGGGTGTCGTCGCTGGAGTCCGCGGCATACTACAACTTTTACCAAGATGGCATTCAGGCAGGTCAGCGGATGCTGTACACGGACATTGCTTTGGCGAGTCCGCAATTTGGCCAGGTGATGGGCGTGGAGCCGGTGGCGGGACGGCTTTTTCTGACGGAAAACAATGCTCTGACCGACCCGCAGGAAGCCATGGTGAGCGCAGCCTTTGCGCGGGAGCAGTTTGGCTCGCCGGAGCAGGCGCTGGGCAAGGCGCTGAAGTATTACGGCAAGTTGCGTGTCATTGTGGGCGTGTTGCCGGACGGGTTTTCGTTTCCGGGGAAGACGCGGGTGTGGGTGGAGGGACCATCGGCTCCGGATGTGGTGAATCGAACCTCGTACAACCAGCGGGCGATCGGGAAGGTAAAACCGGGAGTCTCCGAAGAACGGCTGAACGCCGAGCTGGCAACGCTTTCCCGACAACTGGCCGGGGCATATCCAGAGGACGAGCAGAAGACGTTGGAAGCCGAGTCTTTACAGACGCAGCTGGTGGGCAAGATTCGGCCGACGTTGCGACTGCTGATGGCGTCGGTGGGTGTGGTGCTGCTGATTGTGTGCGCGAACATTGCGCATCTGCAACTGGTGCGGGCAACGCGGCTGCGGCGTGAGGTGACGATCCGGACGGCGCTGGGTGCTTCGCGAGGGGCGCTGGCGCGGCGGGCGGGGCTGGAAGTGCTGGTGCTGGCGAGCGCGGGCTGCGTGGCGGGAGTACTGGTTGCGTTGCCGGCGCTCAAGCTGCTGGTACGACTGGCTCCGGAAGAGATTCCAAGGCTGGCAGACGTGCGGCTGAACATGGACGTGGTGGCGTATTCGTTGGTGGCGAGCGTGATCACCATGGCGGTCACGGCGCTGCTGCCATTGTGGCGATCGTGGCAGGTCGATCCTGCATCGGCGATGAAGCAGGATGCGGCACGAGGGCTGGAAAACCGTGGTTCGGGGCGTCTGCGTCAGGGCCTGGTGGTTGGGGAAGTGGCTTTGACCCTGATGTTGAGCGTGGCGGCCATTTTGCTGGTGCGGCAATTGATCGCCGAGTCGCAACAGAACCTTGGTTTTTCGGCGGAGAAACTGGTCACGCTTGATACCCACATGTCGCCTCACATCAGCAATCCCAACGCGACCCAACTGCAGCGATTTGCGGTGGATTCGCCAGACGGTCAGGCGGACGTAGAAGCGCTCAATGCACTGGTCGAGAGGCTGCGCGCGGTGCCGGGAGTGGCCAGCGCCGCGGCGATTTCGGGTGCCCCCATGCTGACGGACGGATCGACGGTGGGGTATGCGATCAAGGGTCGAAGCGAGTTCAAGCCCGGAGTGGAGAATTTACCGAATGCAGACATCGTTGCGATGACGCCGGGGTACCTGGATACGATGGGCATTCCCGTCTTGCGCGGTCGCGGATTGACGGATTCGGACGGGGTCAATTCGCAGCCGGTTGTGCTGATCAGCGAATCGCTGGCCAGGCAGCAGTTTCCGGGGCAGGATCCGATCGGCCAGCAGATCAGGTGCGGCTGGGATTATCTCGAAGGCTGGATCACGATTGTGGGAGTGGTTGGCGACGTGCGACGGGCTTCACCGGCATCTGAGCCGTCCCCGACGTTCTACACGCCGCTGAGCCAGCATGCGCATGCGGCAACCGATATGCAGGTGATGGTGAGAACGCGTTCCGATGCGGCAGCGATGTCGGCGACCCTGACGCGGTTCATGCAGAAGAATTTCCCCGAAGTGGCGGTGGTGAGCACGACCATGCGGGAAAATATCGGCGAGTCGGAGCGGGAACAGCATTTTCGCACCCTGCTGTTTGGCAGCTTTGCCGGGGTGAGCATCCTGCTGGCGATGATTGGGATGTACGGGGTGACGGCTTACACGGTCGCGCAGCGGCGGTTTGAGTTTGCGCTGCGGTTTGCGCTGGGCGCGCAACGAGGCCAGGTGCTGGGATCGGTGCTGCGTGGGGCGCTGGCGGTAGCGTCCGTGGGAATCGCAGCGGGCGTCGGATTGAGCCTGGCGTTGACGCGGGTGACAGCGACCCTGCATGGTTCGAATGCAGGCAGGCTGCCGGGCTTTGATGCGGTGACGTTCGGGGTGGCGATCGCCGGGGTGCTGGTGGTGGCGCTGACGGCGACCGTGCTGCCGGCGAGGCGGGCAGCCACGGTCGATCCGATGCAGGTGTTGCGCAGCGAGTAGCTATTCCGGCAGGGGCTTGAGCGGGATGGTGCGGCCTGCTTTTGCGGATTCGCGGGCCGCGGAGAGAATCTGCACAACGATCATGTTGGTGGGCAGCGAGGTCAGATCGTGGCCGGGATCGATCTTGCCGTGGAGCACGTCGGCGAGATAGTCGAGCGAGTTCTGCCTGCCGTCGGTCAGGGGCGGAGCTTTCACTTCGGATTCGGCTTTGTCGCCGGGGAAGCGGACGCGCAAATCATCCGCGGCCACGGTGATGACGTAGCCTTTGCTGCCGTAGACTTCCATATCCTTGCGGGCGAAGGGCCAGTCCCACGAGGGTTGCAGCACGGCCTGGGCCTTGGGATAGCGAACGATGATGGTGGCGTCGTCGTCGACTTTGGGATAGATGTCGGGCTTGTCAGTAAGAGCGACGGCGGTGACGCTTTCCGGAGTCGCGCCGTTCATGAGCACGGTCATCAAGTCGGCGCCGTAGCAGCCAAAATCGAACATGGCGCCTGCGCCGTCCTTCTCGGGGTCGGTGAGCCAGTTCAGGAACTCGGGGCCGACGTGGATTTCCTTGGGGCCTTCATGGCCGTCGTGGACGACGACCCGGCGGATGTCGCCAAGTTTGCCTTCGGTAACTTCGTGCTGGGCTTCGGCGTTGCTGGCGTACCAGGTGGTTTCGTAGTTGGTGAGAACCTGGACGTGATGTTCGCGGGCGGCCTTGCGAATGGCGAGGGCGTCGGGGACGTTGGTGGCGAGGGGCTTCTCGACCATGGAATTGATGCCGCGGCTGGCGGCGGCTTCGATGGCTTTGCGATGATCGGCGATATCCGTGTAGACCAGGGCGGCGTCGGGATGGGTCTGGTCAAGCATCGTGCCCATGTCGGTGAAAAAGAGCTTCTGGTCAAGATGAAACTGGGTCGCGTAGCGGGAAGCGAGTTCCTTGTCCGGCTCGGAGATGCCAACGAGTTGGACGCGGCTGTTCTGAGGGATGGCGTGCAGCAGCCCCTGGGCGTGGCCGTGAACCAGGCCGATGATGACGACGCGGATAGGAGTGCCGGGGGTTGCGGCCTGGGAAGATGTGCCGGTGAGGAGCAGTGCGGCGATTGTTGGGAGGAGAAACATCCCGTTGATTCGGCAAAACGCGGATTTCAGCATCAGGTGAAGCCTCCGTGGGTGCGGCAGGTGAGCGGTGCGTCAAGCATCTTTCCCGTGACGATAGCCAGTATCGTTGGCCGAGGTGTGGGTGAGCAAACGCATGGAAGGAAAGCACAGGCCCACGTTGAGGCAGCGACGGCGGACTGGGGCGTCCAATGAGCAGTGCGGTAAACTAACAAGGCCATGCAGTTGAAATGCCGGACATGTTATCCCGAACGGGCCTATAGCTCAATTGTTAGAGCATCGGACACATA
>CAILBQ010000554.1 GCA_903832475.1 uncultured Acidobacteriota bacterium
GAGGGGAGAAAGCGAGCGCAACAGCAGATTCCCCTAAGGGGAATGACAGAAAGAAAAGCAAGGACAAAAGCACACGCAGGCCATTCGATCGTTCAGGATGACGAACGGTTCTTTTGGTGGAATTTGCCTTAGGAGGGTAGTGCTTTTACAGAGTTGACTGCCATTCGTCGAGGGTGACGAAGCGGTGGGTGGGTTTGTAGTGCTCGATGAGCTGGGCGGCGGCGGCGATGGAGGCGGAGCGGTTTTCGGTGGGGGATGCCTGGCCGCCGTCGTGGAGGACAAGGTTGGTCGCGTAGCCGCGAGTCTGATTGCGGGTGATGATTTTTTGCATGCGGGCAGCGACGGGTTCGGGGGATTTGGCGGACCAGTCGGGAGTGATGGCGTTCCACAGGACGGGCTCGAGGCCGAGTTCGCGGGCGATTTGCAGGGTGGATGGGCGGCGGCCGCCGTAGGGCGGGCGGAAATAGCGGATGGGGGCGCCGATGATTTGCTGAATTTCCTCGGTGGTGCTGGAGAGTTCTTCGCGGGTTCGGGCGGCGGAGGTGATGGCCAGGTTGGGGTGGGTCCAGGTGTGGTTGGCGATGAGGTGACCGGCGGTGTGCATTCGCTGGACTAATTTCGATTGGATCGCGGCGAATTGGCCGATGAGGAAGAAGGTCGCGCGGATTTCGTGGCGGGCGAGGATGTCGAGGAGCTGGGGGGTCCATGCGGGGTTGGGGCCGTCGTCGAAGGTGAGGGCGAGTTGGGGGAGCGCGGACGCAGGAGGGTTGCGCGGGGCGCGCAGGGCGGGGCCGAAGAGATTGGACGCGGGCCACATCGCGGCGTAGGCGAAGGCTCCGGCGGAGAGGCCGGCGAGAGCGGCGATGCTCTCGGCGGTTTCGGCGATTTGAATGGGGTCGATCACGACTTGGGACTCTTGTTCATTGTCGCGCATTGCGGGAAGATGCGTTTTGCGTTCGAGATGCATCGAAGAGTAGGATCGAAAAGGTTCGGGCCGCATCCTGGGTGAACGGAGCGGCACTGGAGAGATAGATGAGTTTGGCTTTCCCCACGCAAGACCCCCCGGAAGGGGGCTTCCCCTATGAGGGCAAGGCTGCGGCCGCCCCGACTTCCCGACTGACAACCAAGGTAAGCATGCCGGCGCTGCAGGGCATGAAGCGCGAAGGCAAGCCGATTACGGCGTTGACTGCGTATGACTACGCCACGTCACGGCTTGTTGATGAGGCCGGGATTGACATGATCCTGGTGGGCGATTCACTGGCCATGGTGGTGCTGGGGCATGACAATACGCTGGCGGTGACGGTTGACGAAATGCTGCACCATACACGGGCGGTGCGGCGAGCGGTGCGGCGGGCGCTGGTGGTGGCGGACATGCCATTCGGCAGCTACCACGGGACGCTAGCCGAAGGCGTAGCCAATGCTGTTCGATTTGTGAAGGAAGCGGGCGCCGAGGCGGTCAAGGTTGAGGGGCCGCGGGTTGAACTGGTTCAGGCGTTGACCGACGCGGAGATTCCTGTGGTGGGGCACTTGGGGCTGACACCGCAGAGCGTGCTGCGCATGGGCGGGTACAAGGTTCAGGCGAAGACGGTGGAGACGCTGACGCAACTGAAGGAAGACGCGATGGCGCTGGCCGAGGCTGGAGCAGGGGCGATTGTGCTGGAGGGTGTGCCGCGGGAAGTGGCGGCGGCAGTGACGGCGGAGCTCGAGATTCCGACGATCGGGATTGGAGCGGGGCCGGACTGCGATGGGCAGATTCTGGTGTTTCACGACATTCTGAACATGACGTTTGCGCCGCATGCCAAGTTTGTGCGTCAGTATGCGGATGCGGCGGCGCTGATTCGCGGGGCAGTCGAGCAGTATCGCGAGGATGTGGAGCATCGGGCATTTCCGACGGATGAGGAGAGCTATCATCTGCCGGCGGCGGTGCGGGATGCGGCGGAGATGGCTGTGGTGATTTCTGACCGACTTGCCTGACAGGTGGAGTTCGCGGGTTTGAGGTGTCCCACCCGTGACGGTGGGGCTCTCATGGATGGGGCACGCGGGTTGTGTGTTGGGAACAGCAGATTCCCCTAAGGGGAATGACAGAAAGAAAGGCAAGTGCAAAGACAGGCGGGGTGTTGTGGTTTCCCACCCTTGACCGTGGGTGTCATGGATGGGGCACGTGGGTTTCGTGTTGGGAACAGCAGATTCCCCTGAGGGGAATGACAGAAAGAAAAGCAAGGGCAAAGACAGGCGGAGTATTGTGGCTTCCCACCCATGACGTTGGGGC
>CAILBQ010000555.1 GCA_903832475.1 uncultured Acidobacteriota bacterium
CGTCAAGAAACACCTGTGCGTAACTATGCAGTTGGTCGATGGACAACTTTCCATGAAATTTGCGGTCGATGTTGGTGCGATACAGAATGTATCCGTAGCTTTGCCCGACATCTTCCATGCTTAGAGGTCTGGATGACTTGATGGCTGTGGGCAGGTGGTCCCAGAGAGAGGCCGAGTCGTTCAAGGTCAGCGTAGCCAGGGGTTGAGCCGGCTGCGGCACCGGAGGGTCAGGCGGCGCCTTGCCCGTCGCGTTCGAAATCACGTCGCGAAAGAGGAAGAACTTCTTCGAGAGCGTTCCGTCTTCGCTGACGGGCGCGTCGTAATCGTAGCTGGTGGTGTCCGGCTCGTAGTTTTTGCCGTCGCTGTTGGCGCCATTCATCCATCCGAAGCTGGTGCCGCCGTGAAACATGTAGAGGTTCACGGAAATGCCTTGCTGCAGCATCCACTTCAATTCTTCGGCTTCCTTGGCGCCATCTGTTCTTTCATGTTTTGCGCCCCAGTGATCGAACCAGCCGGCCCAGTACTCGCCGCACATACGCGGTGCTCCCGGCCGCTGCTTGGCGAGCGATGCGAATTCCTGTTTGGCTTCGCCTGTGCCGAAGTTGATAACCGCCGGCAATTCGGGAAGGGAACCGTTTTTGAGTTCGGCGGCTCCATCTGCCGTGTAGAGCATGGCTTTGTTGAACCCAGACTCGACAAGCAGATGATGAATGCGTTCCATGTACCCGTGATCCGATCCGTAGGAACCGTATTCGTTCTCAACCTGCACGGCGAGAATGGGACCGCCGTTAGCGCTTTGCAGCGGAGCCAATTCCTTGCCCAGACGATGAAGCCAGCGTCTGGTGGCCTTCATGAACGCGGGATTCTGCGAGCGCACCACCATGTGTCTGTCATGCAGCAGCCAGGCAGGATAGCCGCCGAACTCCCACTCCGCGCATACATAGGGTCCCGGCCGCAGCAGCACATAGAGCCCTTCCTCCTGAGCCTCGCGGATGAACTCGGCGACATCATTCTGCCCGCTGAAGTCAAAATGTCCTGGTGTTGGCTCGTGCAGGTTCCAGAAAACGTAGGTCTCGACCGTGTTGAGTCCCATAGCACGGGCTTTTTGCAGGCGATCGCGCCAGTACGGTCGTGGTACGCGCGCATAGTGCATGGCCCCGGAGATGATCTGGAAGGGCCTGCCGTCCAATTCGAAGTGATCTCCGTTGACCTTGAGTTGATGAACTCCGGCAATCGGCTGGGACCAAGCAGGCATAGTCAAAAAAAGAAGGAAGAGGGTCAGGACGGACCGGACACCCGGTCGAAACACGTAGGCGAGCCTGACGAATTCTACCCGGAGCCACCTTAGTTAGGAACATACACATCATGCTAACGTATATGCGAATATGTTAATATATTGAAATGTATGATGCTCTCCGGCGATTTAAGGCTGACATTTTCCAGGCTCTCGCGCATCCCACGCGCATTGCCATTCTCGAACTGTTGAGCTGCGGAGAGCTTTCCGCCGGAGTCCTCATCGAGAAACTGGGTATGGAGCAGGCCAATGTATCGCAGCACCTGGCCATTCTCCGCTCCAAGCAACTGGTTCTGAATCGCAAAGCAGGCAACCAGGTTTTTTACTCTGTGCGCAATCCGCTCATCCTGGACGTGCTGGCGCTGATGCGGCGCTATTTCCAAGCTCATTTAAAGGAAGCGCTGGGCATGCTCGATGAGATGGAACGTCCGTCTGAGGCGAGTCGATGAGCAAGACTCCGCTGCGCCCCATTCCGCCGTGGTTGCCACGATCAATAGCCTGCCTGCGGGACTATTCGCTGCATAAGCTGGTTCAGGACCTGATCGCGGGGTTGACAGTGGGCCTAGTGGCACTTCCTCTGGCGATGGCCTTCGCGATCGCGTCGGGGGTGCGTCCGCAGGCCGGCTTGTATACGGCGGTTGTTGCGGGCTTTCTGATTTCGGCGCTGGGAGGCTCGCGTACGCAGATCGGCGGCCCCACAGGCGCGTTTGTGGTAATCGTCTCCGGCATCGTGCTCAAGTTTGGAGTGGCGGGCCTGGCAATGGTCGGAATTCTGGCTGGATTTCTCTTGCTGGTGATGGGACTTACCGGACTCGGTTCCGCGGTTAAATACATCCCGCGACCGGTCACCATCGGATTCACCAACGGTATCGCGTTGCTCATCGCATCAACGCAAATCAAGGACTTCCTTGGATTGACTACGCCTCCTGTACCGAGCGAAATTATTTTGCGCATGGTGATGCTGGTGCATTACGCGGGCACGATTCGGTGGGAAACAGTAGGCGTGGCGACGGCCTCGCTGGCCATCATTCTGCTCTTGCCGCGCCTCACCAGGCGTATCCCGGGAACGATTGTGGCGTTGCTGCTATCGACTGTTGTAGTGGCGCTGCTTCACCTTCATGTGGAGACGATCGGCACGAAATTTGGTGGGATTCCTCTGGGCTTTCCACATCTCACGCTGCCGGATTTGCACGCTGAACATATTCTGCCCCTGCTTCCCTCGGCATTTACGGTCGCCATGCTGGCCGCTGTTGAAAGCCTGTTATCCGCAGTGGTTGCGGACGGGATGACGGGCGACAAACACAATTCGAATATGGAGTTGGTTGCTCAGGGCATCGCCAATATCGCATCGCCCCTGTTCGGTGGAATTCCTGCGACGGGCGCGATCGCCAGGACAGCCACCAATATTCGATCGGGAGCTCAAACTCCGATTGCGGGCATGGTGCACGCTCTGACGCTGCTAGTTATTTTGCTGGTGGCGGCTCCGCTGGCGCGATTTGTGCCGCTGGCCACGCTGGCAGCAGTGCTTTTCGTTGTGGCCTACAACATGGGAGAATGGCGCGAGATCGCAACCATTCTCAGACTCTCGCGAACGGATATCGCGGTCTGGTTCACCACCTTCGCGCTTACGGTGATCGCTGATCTCACTGTGGCTGTCGGGGTGGGTATGGCGCTGGCTGCGCTGCTCTATATCTACCGCGTTGCCGAGACGACAACCGTCGCCCCCGTCACGCCCGCATACATCGATGACGGAGAGGCCCACATCCTGCAGGGCAAAGACATTCCCGCCAATGTCAGCATTCTGCGCATCCATGGGCCGTTTTTGTTTGGGACGACAGAGAAGCTGGCTGAAGCTACCGCGGACTTGAAGTCTTTTGCAACGGTCGTAATTTTGCGGCTTCGCAATATGACGGCGATCGACGCCACCGGGATTCACGCCCTTGAACAGTTCTCTGACCGTCTACATAAGGCCGGGAAAACGCTGTTGCTGTGCGGGGCGCGCGATCAGCCCGCTCGTCTCATCGCGGGCTCGGACTTCATCAAACACATTGGCTCAGAGAACGTATTGCCGCATGTGCAGGCCGCGTTGGCGCGTGCAAAGGAAATCCAGGGAGACTTTGAAGGCATCGGCCAGGATTGGGCATTGGAGATGCGCAACAAATCCCTCTGACGCCTGAACCCCAAGTAAAGTAAAAATCGCGTCAGGAGATTTGACGTACACGCGAGGCGTCACTCGCCACCGGCTCGACATCCAAGCCCAGCCTCCTCAACTCCGCCACCGAGCTTGCAGCAGACGTGTGATGAACAAAGATCCCACCCGCCTCTTCCCACAGATGACGATACTTCACCAGATCGTCCACCAAAACATCGCCCGGATTCATGTGCAGACGCTTGTCCCGTGAACTGCAGGTGATCATGCGGACGCCGGGGAAGTGATGCGCCGCCCAATCCAGCTTCTGCGGTTCTGCCCATCCGCCGCGCGGACATCCAGTCAGAATGATCGGCTGCAGACGGGAGACGGCTTGATACAGTTCAAGCGCGTCGGCAAGCAGTGGCAGTTCGCGGAAAAACGCGCCATGCTCTCTGAGCTTCCGCCAGAATTCATTCGCCCCAACGGTGCGCTCCGCTTCGTTTGGATGCTGGCCGAAAATCTGCATCGCCAACGCATCGAAATCAGCGAGAACTCCGTCGCAATCAAGGAAAAGCTGAGGCACATTTCAGTCTAGCATCGCACATACTTTTTCGAATTTGATCCTCAGCACTCATGATTTCGATACGAAACCGAGCCAAGTTGTAACGATCTGTGCGCGCGTGTGAAGACAAGGGCTACACAGATTCTCTCGTTCGATTTGAGGGCCATCAGGATTTCTGCTTGCGCAACTCCGCGCTCGTGCTACTCTACGTTCATGATCACGCCCAGACCTCTTAGACTCATTTCGATCAAGGTCCAGTTGCGCATGATCTTCATGGATGTCTGCTGCGGTCCACCGTCGGCATAAAAAAGAAACCCCACGTAGACGCACGCTTGTTTCGCGTGCTCAAAAATGCACTCGCTCTACGGCATGCGCCAGTCTATTTCTTCGACTGAAGCGCTTCAGGGGAATTGTCAATGGATTCAGATATCCTGCACTCTCAGATCCTCCCTGGCGGGGCTACGTGGTCTCACGTGCTCAAACGCGGCACTGCGCTGCGCATCACGGACACGCTTGGCAGCGCCAACGTGGCCGCCTACTTTCTGAACTTCGAGATTCCGTCAGAACGCTTCAATCTTCCTGATACGCTCAAGGCACAGCACACCGCTCGACTTACCGCAGGCCATGTTCTGTTTTCAGATATGGGTCGCGTTCTATGTTCGATCACGGAAGATACGGTTGGATGGCATGACCCATTGGCCGGCATCTCCAACGCCGCCTTGGTGGAAAAGAAATATGGCAAGTTGAGTTATCAAGAAGCCCGCAATAGCTGGCATCAGAACACCCGTGAAGGGTTTCTTGTGGAACTGGGTAAGTACGGAATGGGCCCGCGGGATCTGCACGCTACCGTTAATTTCTTTAGCAAGGTAACTGTCGATCATGATGGGCAGATGCAGTATGCTCCTGACAATTCGCCGGCAGGGAGTTATATCGAACTACGCGCGGAAATGAACGTGCTTGTTCTCTTGAACACCTTGCCGCATCCGATGGATCCGGACCCCGTTTACGATCCCAAGCCGGTCAATTTGGAAATCAAGCGCGTTCCAAATCCGATGTTTGACGATCGATGCCGGACATCATGCCCTGAGAACACTCGAGGTTTCGTTCTCACTGAACTCTATTTCTTGTAAAGTCGCGAGGAAAGCGTGTCGACCAATAGACTTCAACACAGCCCTCTTCAGCCTGAAGCTGCGATGCACAGTTTCATCGTTCAAGCAGGAGACCCGTTCGTTCTCGAAATACGTCGTGGTCAGAACGTGAGAATTGTCGACCTTGAAGGAAATCAGGCGGTCGATACGATCTTTTACAACGCCCGAGACTACAGCGACCGATACAGCGCGCAAGACACGATTCGAGAGCAGGGAAGCATTTACCTCACGACGGGAACGAATCTGCTTTCGACAGAAGGGAATACCTTGCTGACCATCACGGCGGATACGTGTGGGCGCCACGACACCCTGGGTGGAGCATGCGCGACGGAAAGTAACATGGTTCGCTACGCGCTGGAGAAGGGATATATGCACGCATGCAGGAACAGTTTCATGAAAGGCATCCAGTCCTGGAACCGCGGGATGGACAAAAAAGATATAACGAGCAACATCAATTTCTTCATGAATGTTCCAGTCACCCCAGAAGGCAAGCTGACCTTTGAAGACGGAGTTTCAGACGCGGGAAAATACGTGGAACTGCAGGCCAAAATGGATGTGTTGCTGGTTATCAGCAACTGTCCGCAGTTGAATAACCCTTGCAACGGCTATAACCCTACGCCCGTCCAGATACTTGTCTGGGATTCGAATGTTCAATAAGATACTCGTCGCCAATCGCGGCGCTATTGCTTGCAGAATTTTCCGCACACTCAAGAAGATGGGGATCGCCTCGGTCGCGGTGTATTCCGAGGCGGATGCAGACTCGCGTCATGTGCTGGATGCCGACGAAGCGTTTCGCATCGGTCCAGCACCGGCGTCTGAAAGTTATCTGTCGATTGCGAAGATACTTGAAGTTGCGCATCAATCCGGTGCCCAGGCAATCCATCCTGGGTACGGGTTTTTAAGCGAAAATCTTGAGTTTGCTCGCACCTGCGGAGAGCACGGCATAACTTTCATCGGCCCAGCCCCCAAGCAGATTGAAGCATTCGCCTTGAAGCATACAGCTCGAGAAATCGCCAGACAATGCGGAGTGCCGCTGTTATCCGGCACGGGCGTGCTGGTTGATTTGCAGGAGGCCTTTGCGGCAGCCACTGAGTTGCGGTATCCAGTCATGCTCAAAAGTTCCGCTGGAGGCGGAGGCATTGGAATGCGTGTTTGCCATACTCCTGAGCAGTTGGCAGATGCATTTGAATCCGTCGTACGTCTGAGTCAGAACAGCTTCGGCAATGGCAGTGTTTACCTGGAAAAATTCATCCAGAATGCGAAACATGTAGAGGTTCAGATATTCGGCGACGGCAAGGGAGACGTGATCGCCCTCGGCGCTCGAGACTGTTCAGCACAACGCCGTCATCAAAAGGTCTTAGAAGAAACTCCAGTTCCCCATCTTGAACCATCCATCCAGGATGCTCTTTTCGAGTCGTCGATCCTGCTGGGAAATGCGGTAAGTTACCGTTCGGCAGGAACGGTCGAATTTCTGCTCGACATTGATTCTGGAAATTTTTATTTCCTCGAAGTAAACACTCGACTGCAAGTAGAGCATGGAGTTACCGAACAGGTGACCGGACTGGATCTGGTTGAGATGATGATCCAGGAAGCCGCAGGTGAGTTGCCGCCGCTTCATTCACTGCGTCGTAAACCAAGCGGGGTCTCTATCGAAGCTCGTATCTATGCCGAAGATCCAGCCAAAAACTTCGCCCCATCGCCCGGAATGCTGTCGAGTGTTGTCTTTCCTCCGTCTGATCTGGCGCGTGTAGAGACGTGGGTAGAATCGGGGACGGAAATCAGTCCCTATTACGATCCGATGATTGCCAAGATTATCGTTACCGGCGAGGATCGCAAGGATGCACTCTCGAAGTTAGACTGCGCTCTTGCCGCGACGGCGATCCATGGAACGGAAACCAACGTTCACTATCTTCGCGCCGTTGTAAGTTCCGATGCGTTTCGTAAAGGACAGTTGACTACCAGTTACCTGGCTGGGTTCGCTCTAAGTCGCAGAGCTTTTGAAGTCATCGAAGGCGGGACGCAAACGACAGTACAGGACTATCCAGGCAGGCTCGGGTACTGGAACGTCGGCGTTCCACCGTCAGGACCTATGGATGGACTGGCGTTTCGACTAGCGAATCGGCTTTTAGGGAACTTGGAGAATGCACCGGGCTTAGAGATGACGGGGATCGG
Source organism: uncultured Acidobacteriota bacterium (assembly GCA_903832475.1). Lineage (GTDB taxonomy): Bacteria > Acidobacteriota > Terriglobia > Terriglobales > Acidobacteriaceae > Acidicapsa. The sequence goes on from CAILBQ010000555.1 coordinate 7,308, forward strand.
AGCCAAGCTACTCTTCAACCACGATGCCCATGTGGCGATCGCAGGTGCGGATATGGGTGCGACGATCGACGGACATCCGGCTCCGCTGTGGCAAGCATTCGAGGTTCGGACTGGGCAAAGGATAAGCTTTTCAGCGGCGCGCTCAGAGGGAAACCGGACATACCTCGCGGTCCGTGGCGGACTCGACACCGCAACGTATTTAGGCAGCGCGAGCACCTTCATGCTGGGCCGCTTCGGGGGGCATGCGGGAAGGGCGCTGCGCGCAGGTGATGTTATTCATTTCGGCGAAACGACATCGACTTCCACC
>CAILBQ010000556.1 GCA_903832475.1 uncultured Acidobacteriota bacterium
CAACCGAGGCCACGTCGGCGGTGGCGCAGGTGCTCTTGTAAGGAGCCTCGCCGGTGCCGATGACGTAGCTGGTCATCTTGTCGTCTTCCGGCATGACGAAGCCGCAGAACTGTTCGCTGGTCTGCTTGTGCCAGACGCCGCCATCGTCATCCTGTAGAGAGAGCATCCAGTCCAGGTTCCAGCGGATTTCGGCGAGGAAGTCAGGCACCTTGCCGCCGGTTTCGGGAATGTCCAGTTTTAGGTTGTGCAGCGCCTTGGGAAAAAGCTCCCATGCCCAAAGCAGCGTGCCGGTTGAGATGCCGCTGTTGACCACATAGCGGCCGTAGTCGCCGGCGTCGTGCCAGCCGCCGGTGTTCTCCATGACGCCGGTTTTGCCTGAGCTGGCGTGGAAGGCTCCGTCGAGGTGACAGGCGGCGTGTTTGTAGCCTTGGCCCAGGTCGACAGCACAGCCGCAGCGCTGCCCGTAATAGGAGCGCATGGCGAGGCGCAGGGGATCGCGATAGACGTCCTTTCTGATGATGAACCGGGCGCTGCGCTGATCGCGCGCTGTGAGGCGGTACATGCCCGGTGTGGTGAATTTGGAAAAGTCTGCAAGCACGACGCGATCGCCTGAGGCGTCGTCGCTCATGACAGCGCTGAGCGTGCCGCGATAGACGACTTTGCCGTCGGGATCGGTGACGACCTGGAATTCGCCGGTGGCGACCTCGCTAGTCGCATTCACGCTTAAGGGCAGGGACGCGATTTTGTCCGCTTTGGGCAGGTAGCCGACCTGATTGAAGGCGGCGAACGGGGCTGGGGAGGCTGGGTCTGCTTCAAACGGACGAGGCTCCGCTTTCGATTTGCCTGCCGCCAGGGCCACGCCGGAAATTCCCAGAAACTTCAGCACGCTTCGCCTCTGCATCGCCCCATCCTACGACATGACGGGCCGGGCAAGAAGCGGGGGCCCGGGCCGCTCAGCTCAGCAGGACGCGATCTTCGACGCGGATGGGCAGGTCATTGATGCTGGCTTCGCGGCGCTGCATCAGGCCGCTGGGCGCGAACTCCCAAAGCTCATTGCCGTAGCTGCGAAACCACTGGCCGCTGTCGTCGTGCCATTCGTACTGAAACTTCACCGCCATGCGATTGCCGCGAAATCCCCAGAGCTCTTTCTTGAGCCGGTAGTCGAGTTCGCGGGTCCATTTGCGGCGCAGGAATTCCACGATGGCTGCGCGGCCGGTGAAGAACTCGACGCGATTCCGCCAGACGCAGTCTTCGGCGTAGGCCGCGGCCACGCGCTCTGCGTCGCGCGTGTTCCACAGGTCTTCGGCCATTTGCACCTTGCGTGCGGCCTGCTCGGGATCGGTGAAGGGCGGAGTGATGATCTGGCTCATGGATTGCTCCTGGTCCGCATAGCGAGGACGATGTGGACGGACGACGCGGCATGCGCCTGAGGAGCAGTTTAGTCTGCTGCGCTCACCCGGGCTTCCCCGATCCCTTCGTAAGGCAGGTAGAGCAGGAAGACGGTGCCGGCGGAGCCACAAGAACTGGAGTTATCCGCCTGACCGCGCTGTCTACTTTTTACGAGGAGGCGGCCATAGTGGCGCTGCACGATGCCGCTGCTCACCCACAGGCCCAGGCCGGTACCGCCGATGCCCTTGGTGGTGTAGAAGGCGGTGTAGAGACGGTCGCGGGTTTCGCGCGACATGCCGCTGCCGGTGTCGGCTACGGTGATAACCACGCCGCGCCGGCCGGAACGCCACTCGGTCGCTTCGCGGGAACGCACGATGAGGCGGCCGCCGCTGGACCACATGGCGTCCATGGCGTTGCGCACCAGGTTGCTGATGACCTGGCGCACTTCGCTTTCCAGGCAGACGACCGGCTGGCAGGGGGCGTCGCGGCGCTCCAGCACCATTCTCTGCTTGCTCATCTTGGCGGTATAGACGTCAAGCACGGCGGTGATCAGGTCGCCGGGCTGGATGGCGTGAGGACGCGTGGACTGCTTGTAGAAGCGCAGCGATTGGGCGGTCAACTGCGAAACCCGGCTCAATTCCTGCTCGGCGATGCGCAGGAAATCGTCGCGCGCGGTGTCGCCTTTTTCCCTGCGCGCCAGGTAGAGCAGGTTGGTGACCGAGGCGAGGGGATTGTTGATCTCGTGGGCAATGGAGGCGGCGAGGCGGCCGACGGCGGCCAGCTTTTCGCTCTCGCGCAGGGCATCTTCAAAGGCGATGCGCGCCGTGACGTCGTTTTGAATGCCGACAAAGTGCGTGACCATGCCATTGCGGTCGCGGATGGGCGAGAGCGACAGCTCGTTCCAGAAGGCCGCGCCGTCCTTGCGGTAGTTGCGAATCACCACCGTCACTTCGCGCCGCTCGCGAAGGGCGTCGCGAATGGCCGTCAGGCCTTGCTGGTCACGGTCCCACTGCTGCAGGAAGCGGCAATTCTTGCCAACGATTTCTTCCAGCGAATAGCCGGTCATGACTTCGAAGGCCGGGTTCACGTACACCAAGGGGAATTCGTCAGCCATGGCATCGGCCACGCTGATGCCGCTGGTAACGGACTGGAAGATGCGGCGATTGAGACTCAACTCTTCGAGCGCCGATTCATAGCGCTGCACGTAGGCGCGATGGGCATACAGGATCACGCTCAGCTGCGCCAGCACTGCCGAAGGCGTTTGAGGAAGAGGCAGGATTCCAGCAAAGGGCTGCTCAACTTCGCGTTTGGGAAGGACGGTTCCCTCGGCCGACATCGAGGCGGTGACGGCGACCAAAGCCATGTGCAGGCCGTCGCGGCGGTATTCGAAGTCGCCGGTGGCCTCGGCGAACTTTCTCGCGATACACTCATCAGCCAGCAGAATCTCCACGGCGTCCAGACGGCGAGGCTGCTGCAACTCCGCCGTGTCGAGTGCGATCGGTTCCATTTCCAGCTGCGCCGCGATTCCCTCCACCAAGCGGCGGCTGATCGGGTCGGCGATCGAGATCGCCAACTGTCTTCGCTTCATTCTTTACCCCAAGTCTGCAAGATTGAATGCGCCGTTTCCGTACCACTAAGCGGTACGGCTGCGGTGCGGCAGAATTCGTCTTTTTTGGGATGCGTGAATTACGCGGTATGCCGCATTTGCACAAAACGGGTCAAAAAGCGAGTTGGCTGACACAAATGGATTTCAGCACGGGCAAACGAGGCTGCCTGGAACGCCCTAACCGCCAGCGATGGCGCCGACGACGAGGAGCGGCTCGCGTCCGCTGGCGACGGCCCCGGGCAGGGGGTCATCCAGGCCGTGGTGCGACCAGTCCTGTTCGCAGGCAAAGAAGCGGATGAAGGGCCGGCGAAGCTTGGTCGTATGGTCGCGCAGGGTACCCTCGAGCATGGGGTAGGCCTGTTCCAGTGCGTCGAGCACGGTTCGCTGGGTGACGGCGCCGGCAACTTCGACCTGCACTTCACGGCCTACGCCGGCGAGGGTTCTCAAATGCGCCGGCAACTGGACACGGATTACTGCCAAAGCACACCTCGAACGACCGGGGGCTAGGGACTAGTCCATTTGCGAGGTCCGGGTGTTTGCCGTGCTCCC
>CAILBQ010000557.1 GCA_903832475.1 uncultured Acidobacteriota bacterium
GTTCCTCAGTAGGTGACATTCTTGCGACAGTAAGTAGCGGCGAAGCTTGCAGAAGCAGGCTCGCACGACTGAGCCCGGCCGCCGTCTTCAGTGGACCAGCCAGCGTCATCACAACCTTGGTCTCGTTACCAAGCTGAATTTCTGCAACCCAGACACGTTGCGACAGATTTTCGCTAAGCGTTACCCGCACCTCATCGGCACTGTCGTTTGCGCCCGTCACAATCCCGTGCTGCTTCAAATCCGTTTCCAGTAGCTTGCGAATTGCCGCAACGTCCTGCGAAGAAAGGGACGACTGATTTCGGATTTCAAGTCTTGCCTGGCCTGCCCCAAAAACAGCTACGATTTTGAGCGCCAGGGCCGATGCAGATTCATCCCACTGCGACGCCGCCAGGGCCTGCGATGCGGCAAGGAGCAGCATCACGATCAGTCTTTTCCCAAGTTGCGCGAACTTCATTTATATTCCTCAGTTTCGCGGATTATATCGTTTCTGAACCGATCACCTCCGAAAGCAGAGGCCAGCATACCCGCTGGCTCTCCGCTTCAAGATGGCGTAATGAGACATATGCATCCGGCTTTCACTCTTTACCGGAGCTTTCCTTGCCTCCCTCCATCTCCTGTTTCATTGCTGGATTGCCTCCTAGACCTTTGAATACGTCATTGGCAAAGAAGAATTTGCCATCCGTCGGAACCATCAACACCTGGATCTTATCCGACAGCCGCTCGGCGACGATTTTGTTGATCAATAGCGGTGACGAATTCAGCAGAGCCGCCTAGCTTTTCATCCGCTCTCCGTCCGCAACCGCCATCACGCGGACCCTGTTCGCCTCGGCGTCTGCAAGCATATTGCGCCGCTGCAACTCCGCCTTGCTGTCGATGACCTTCGCCTCAGCTTCCGCCTCGGCATTTTGAATGGTCGTCTGCTTGCGCGCTTCTGCTTCCAGCTTTGATTGCTCGATCTGCTTGGTCTTCAGAGGGAGGGTGTACTGCATGGCATCGGCCTCACCCTTCGCTTCAATCACTTTGGACTTAGCTTCCCCTTCGCTGGCTTTTACTTTCTGCGCCGCCTCCGCCTCCGCTTGCAACTCAGCGATTCTCACCTGCTTTTGCTGAATCTCTGTCTGAATGCCAAGCTGATCATCTTCCTGCTCCTTGAGCAACAACCCTTCCAGCCCTTTCGAATATTCCGCAGGCAATTGAATGTCGCGCAGCATGACCTCTTCCACGACAATGCCATCCGTGCCAAGCTTGCGCGTGATCATCTCGGTCGCGCGCTGACGCACTTCTTCTCGTTTGAGCGAGAATATCTCGCGAACCGTGTAACTGGGCGCTAATTCGCGCCATGCGCTGGCCACGACGGGAGGAACTAGCTCCTTGTCTACCGGCTGCTCCAGGTGTGCCTGCAGGCTGTCCAGTTTGCGCGGGTCCAGTCGATAACGCACCGTGACCGCCAATCCGATGTTGAGACCTTCGCGAGACTGCACAGAAAGCGACCCCGGCTTTTCCACTTCGGGCTTCGTACCGTTGTCGATAAGCCCGGCGGTGAAAA
>CAILBQ010000558.1 GCA_903832475.1 uncultured Acidobacteriota bacterium
AGCCGCGGTTTTTCAGTTGCATTGCTCAATGGCAGCATGGATCTGGACGCCCGCGCGAAAGCGCAACAGGCATTTGCGCGCGACGTGCGTGTGTTGATCTCGACCGATGCCGGCGGCGAAGGTTTGAACCTGCAGTTCTGCCATTGTGTCGTCAACTTCGACATGCCATGGAATCCCATGCGGGTAGAGCAGCGTATTGGTCGAGTGGACCGTATCGGTCAGCACCATGTAGTGCGAGCGATCAATTTTGTCTTGCACGATACGGTCGAACATCGGGTACGAGAAGTCCTTGAGGAAAAGTTGGAGATCATCGCGCAGGAGTTCGGCGTTGACAAGGCATCTGACGTCATGGACTCCGTGGAGACTGAAGCCATCTTCGATGAACTGTTCGTGCATGGCTTACAGAACCCAACAACAATCGAACGGGACTGCAACGCGGTCATCGAGAAAGTGCGCAGCAAAGTTTCCGAGACAAAGAAGAACAGCGAGTTGTTGGCGGAAGACCACACGCTGGACGCAGACGGTGCGCGCAAGTGGCGCGACCATCCCGCGCAATTCTGGCTCGAACGTGCAATTACAAAGGGATTGCCTACCCGCGGCGGAAGTGCTGTTCGATCCGGCGATGCATGGCAGGTGAAATGGCTGGACGGCAGCGGGTCCGCTCATGTCTGCTTTGACGCACGAACCGCGGAACAGAACCCGGAGCTGGAATGGGTGACAATGGAAGATCCGCGGGCGCGTGCCGTGATCAGCGATATTCCATACTGTGTGTCCGGTCAACCATTGCCATTGACAAGAATCACAGGTTTGCCGGCGACGGTAAACGGGGTTTGGTCGCTGTGGGAGATTCGTCTCTTGGCTGACGGATTCAACCGAAGGCGCTTCCTGCCGGTGTTTGCCACCGACAATGGTCGAACTTTCGTTCCGACAGCGAAAAGAGTGTGGGATTTGCTGCTCACGGAGGAGGTTCGGGTGACCGGCTCCACTGCCCAGGGAGACTCTGTTCGTCACTATGATGCTTCCTTGGAGGCAGCCAAGCAACATGGCGAACGACTGTTTGCCGAACTGCTTGAGCAGCATCAGACGTGGTTGAAAGGCGAAAGAGAGCGGGCGCGCTATGCCTACGATGCGCGTCATCATGCAATTGGCCGGATCGGGCTGCCGGCTGTAAGACAGCATCGGCGCAAGCGTTTGGATGAGGAATATCAAGCCCGAATCGAAGGCTTGGACAGAGCTGAAGCCAGCGTGCCGGATCTCAATGCCGTGATGATCCTGCGGATTGGTGACGCGGACGCAAAACACAAGGACCACCAGGGAGCGGGCTTCGCATGAGCGTTTGGATTGACAGAATCCTTAGCGAGTTCCCGGCGGACCTGTCTCGGTTGTGGATTGCCGCAGATCCCGACAACGTGTTACTTGACGAGCAAATCCTGGCCGGGCTGAGAACGCGCGGTTTCGAAGTCTTGCCCTTCGAGGACTCGATCGCGTTTCGCGCTGAGTTCGAAGAGCGTCACCGCGCCGCGTGGGATAGAGATGAAAGCGGGCCAGCTAACTCATTGGTGATCCACCTTCGGGGAACTAACATAAACGATCTCCCGTGGGACTACCTGAGACAGGCACGCAAAGTCAGTTTGAGCCTGGCCGACTTGTTTCCGAAGCTCAGCTACGTCGTCGTTCGCCAATTGGATGCCGAATACCTCGAACAATTGTTTGACGCCCAGACGACGCAAATCTCTCACCCCTTGGGTGAAACGTCGACCAAAGAC
>CAILBQ010000559.1 GCA_903832475.1 uncultured Acidobacteriota bacterium
CAGCGCCTCGAAGCACGCCTCATCCCCACCGGCGTCAGCGACAAAACCCGCACCGCCATCCTGACCCAGGTTCAGAATCCGTCGCAGCTCAATCTTCCCGCCAAGCCAGCTGTGGGAACTCAAAACGCAAGTCCGCAGCCCACCCGTGTCGCTGAAAACAAGAGCGGTCTGGAGATTGCTAACCAGATCGACGCGCTCATGAAACCCTCTCCAGCCGAAAAACAGGACGCTCTGCTCGCCGGCCTCCTGATCGGATCGCCCGAATTCCAGCGCCGGTAAAGAAGTGCGGCGCGCACCTTTGCAGCCTTAGGAGTTTCCAATGAACCCATCCCGCCGATTCTTCCTCCGCAACGGAGCACTGGCGCTGGCCGGAACCACCGTTCTCCCCGCCTTTCTGACCCGCAACCTGCTCGCCGCCAGTGCGACGGCCAAGGCGGAAGGCAAGCGGCTGGTCGTGATCTTTCAGCGCGGTGCGGCGGACGGGCTCAATATCGTCGTTCCCTATCGCGAATCGAACTACTACTCTATGCGGCCGACCATCGCCATTCCTCAAAAACAGGTCCTCGATCTGGACGGCTTCTTCGGCCTTCACCCGGCGATGGCATCGTTCCAGCCTCTGTTTGCGCAAGGCCGCCTGGCCATCGTGCATGCAACGGGCTCGCCCGATGGCACCCGCTCCCATTTCGACGCCCAGGACTACATGGAGTCCGGCACTCCCGGCCTCAAGAGCACCCGCGACGGCTGGCTCAACCGCGCCCTTCAGTCGGAGGACCTTCTTCACCATCAGCAACACACGGCATTTCGAGCAGTCGCCCTGGGAGCCGATGTGCCACGCACCCTCAGCGGTAAAATCCCCGCGCTGGCCATGTCCAACGTGCAGGACTTTGCCGTTGGCGGTCGGGGCGCGAAACCCGCTCCGGCCAGCAATGCCTTCGAATCCATGTACGACCAGAGCACGGATTCCCTGCTGCACGCCGCCGGCGACTCGACCTTCGAAGCCATCAAAATGCTGCGCGCCACCGACCCTGCGAACTACAAGCCGTCGCCCGACGCGAATTATCCCAATAACGGCTTGGCCAACAACCTCAAACAGATAGCGCAGCTTCTTAAATCGAAACTTGGAGTTGAGGCGGCCTTTACGGACGTGGGCGGTTGGGATACCCATCAGAATCAAGGTTCCGTCGATGGCCAACTGGCAAATCGTCTGAGAGAATTCGCGGATTCGATTGCAGCCTTCTGGCGCGACCTGGGACCCGAAGCCGAAACCGTCACCCTCGTCACCATGTCGGAGTTCGGGAGAACGGCCCATCAAAATGGCACCGGCGGAACCGATCACGGTCACGCCAATGCCATGTTCGTCCTGGGCGGCAGCGTCAAAGGCGGGAAGGTCTACGGAAAGTGGCCGGGCCTGTCGGAACACCAGTTGAACGAAGGCCGGGACTTGGCCATCACCACCGATTACCGGCAGGTTTTGGGGGAAATTGTGTCGAAAACCATCGGCGCTTCCAACCTCGAAGTCACCTTTCCAGGAGCCAGATTGAATCCCCGGCAGTTCTTAGGCCTCGTCTAGCAACGATTTCCTTTGGGACCGTTTTGGGCTGCGACGGATGATTCCCGTCTCACTTCTCAATCAGCGATTTCCGGTAGAGGAAAGCATCTTCACGGCGTCCGTAATATTGGCGCTGAATTCCAGCGCGAACATATCCGGCGCCTTCGTAAAGCGCAAGGGCATCCGAATTCCTCTCGGAAACATGGAGCTCGATGGAAGCACATCCAGCCTGCACCGCGCTCGATTCCACTCCCTTGAGCAATTCCCGGGCAACGCCTCGCCGCCGGAAAGCCGGCAAAACCTCAATGGTCCAGATGTAGGCGGCTGTCGGATCAGACTCGCCGCGCAGGCCGACAACCGCAAACCCGACCCGAATGCCGTCCAGCATTCCCATCCAGGTGCGACAATCGGGATCGAGAGAAAGCGACCGCATGAGCCCGCGGCTGAAGCGGACTGCCGGCTCGAAGCACGCCTCTTCAATCGCGTACATGGCGCGCAAGTCGTCCGGCTCGTAGAGTCGTGTTTGCAGCAAGGGTGATACCCAATTCAGGCTACAGGGTTGAGGAAGGGAGAGTCTTATCGTCCGGTCTTCTGAACCTTTCGTCAGCTCGCCGCGTATTGAGCGATGAACGATATTGAATTCGCGCAAAGAGCAGCAAGTTTATGCGCTTGCTTGACCAAGGATCTCTCAATCATGGAATCGATGAACAATCTCCTGATTCTAAAGGCGGCGCTGGGTATCTTCTTCCTTCCGACGGTCGTTGCTGCTCAAACCATTCCGAGTGACAAGGCAATCGATGCGGAAGTCGGCAAGATCCTCACCCAGACGCATGCCAATGGCATCGCTGTCGCGGTTGTCGATCATGGCAAGGTGGGGTATGTGCAGGCCTATGGAATCCGCGATGCCAAGGGCGATCCGCTGACCACGAGCACCGTCATGTACGGGGCGTCGCTGACCAAAACCGTCTTCGCCTACACGGTGATGCAGCTTGTCGATCAAGGCAAGCTGAAACTGGACACGCCCATCAAGGACGATCTGGACAAGCCCCTGCCGGCCTACGGTCCCGACCCGGTATTTCCCGACAAGTACGGACCGTACAAGGATCTTGCCGACGACCCGCGATGGGAGCGGATCACGCCGCGGATGTGCCTCACGCATTCCACGGGGTTCAGCAATTTCTGGTTTATCGAGCCGGACCAGAAACTGCACATCCATTTCGATCCCGGAACGCACTTCAGCTATTCCGGCGAAGGCATGATCCTGCTGCAGTTTGCAATCGAACACGGGCGCAAGGAACAGGGACTCGGCCTCGACCTTGGCGACCTGACCAAGGCCAACTTCGATCGTTTGGGGATGACGCGCACCAGCCTGACGTGGCGCAACGGGCAGGACCCCAATGTCGCCGATGGATGGAACGATCAGGGCCAGCCAAAGCCGCATGACAAGCGCAGCAAGCCGCGGGCGGCCGGTTCCATGAACACGACCATCACCGATCTGTCGAAGTTCACCGCTGCCCTGGTGAGCGGCAACGGCCTGAGCGCCGCTGCGCGGGCCGAGATCACCAAGCCTTCCCTGCATATCCCGACAACTCATCAGTTCCCCCTCTTCCAGGCCGACTTGCCGGTAAAGGAACAGCGCAAGGACCTCTATGCGGGGCTGGGTGTAATTGTCTTTCAAGGACCGCAGGGAGCCGGTTTCTACAAGGGCGGCCACGACGGGCAGACCGCGAATACCATGGTGTGCCTTGAAGCGAGCCAGCGCTGTGTCCTCATCCTCTCGAATGACGTTCGCTCGGAGGCGGGATTTGCCGAGCTGGTCCGATTCATTCTGGGCGACACCGGCGTGCCCTACGACTGGGAATACGGCGATCTGGCGGGCAAATCCTGAGCTCCCGGTCACGCTCTTGGATTTGTGAGCCGCAGGCTCCAAACGGTGTGTTCGCGGTCACGTTACAGAATGAGATGAATTTGATACGCTGGCGCGTCATTCCAAATGAATGAGGAGGATGCGTGAGAAAAGTTGCATGTTTCATGATGGGGTTGTGTCTGCTGGTAGGGTGCGGAAATCAAGGCGCGAAAACCGGTGTTGTGACGGATCAGAAGTGGAAGGGCTTGCCGTATCGGCTGACCCTTGGTCCAACAGATGCAAAGGATGCGAAGGCGGCCAAGCCGAATCCGGCGATGGTGACCATTCCGCCGGTGACGTTTGTGGCCAATCCTGAGGCGGTCGAGTCGCGGGCCATTCTGGTGATGCGCTTTGTCGCTCTGGGCACGCCGGATCAGACGCCGCACCTGATGATTGGCACGCCCGTCGATATCCACGGCGAAAATGGCAGTCTGTCCGCGGACTATCTGACCCAGGCGAGCAAGAGCGTGACGGATTATCTGGCGGCGCGATGCATCCAGGGAAACGTCAAGGTTTCTCTGGCGCTGGCGCGGTCTTCGGTCAAACCCCTGGCGGAAGATGCGGAAGTCGATTCGAAGCGGCTGTCGGACTGGGTTTCGTTCCAGACGACCTACAAGAAGGCGCATGGGAAGTGCTAGAGGCAGGGGCGTACGGGCGAGGGACGAGGGACATAGGGACGAGGGACTTGGCGCTTTTGCGAGACCTCTCCTGACAGAGGCCTGTGGCCCGCGGATGGACGTGGCGTTATGTACGGATGGCCCACCGTCCAGGTAGCAGGTGGCAGATCACTTCTGAATTGGGGGCGTTAGGCCGCGCTCTGCATCATATTTATGTCTTTGGGCCTCTTGCTCAGCCTGTGTAGGAACCCCTACGTACCCCCGCAAAGAATCGGAAATCAAGCTGCGGGCATAGGGCTCTTGGGTTGTTCGCTCATTGGTTGGTGTCGCGAATTGCGTCCCGAAAACCTGAGGGTTGTGAATGCTTTGCAAATAACGATCAAGGGTCGCCGCGAAAATCCAGGCTGCTCCGCTTTGTCCCTTGCTGATCGCAACAACTGCCAGCACATGAGCAAGCAAATAGTCGTCTGATGCCGCGCCATGCTGAAAGACCAAAGCCGCACTCTCAAAATCATGCCCTGTGTGGAGCTTTCCTTCTTTCAGTAACGCGGCCGTGGCAATCCGTCGTTCCTCATCGGCCTTGCCTACCTTGTGCCAATCAATGTGGAATCCATCTTTGCGGTCCGCTTGATCAGCAGCCACGATCTGCATCATCTGCGGATTGTCGGGAACGAAGTCATCGGGGCTATAGGTGCGTGCAGTGTCCCAGTCATCCGCCAATCGCTGCGGGTCTGTCGCTCGCTCCATACGGAAAGGCGGCAATGGCTGAAACAGAGTGAAGTCAATGTGCGTCGAATCAATATCTCGTATCAGAAATACATCTACGTCCTCGGGTTTATCGGATGGCGCGTTCTCTCTTAAGTGCAGCAAGCCGTCTTGCGAAGCAATCGAGATCAGCGGCTCGAGTTTGCTCTCATTCGTGATATTTGAAAAACGTACGACGGAGCCGCCCGACGAGTTCATGTTGAAATGTTCTGGGTGCAGAAAGAAACCATGCAACCCATTTGCGTTGTTCTCATCGTGCTCAAGGTGGACGGTGAATAGGGTCTTCTGCCCCAACCTATAAACCCAAGTCCCTGCCAGATCGTTCGCCCGGCTATCGCTCTGGGCCATCGAAATCTGCACGGAGTATAAGCCAAGCGTTACTAGCGCGAGCGCCCCCAGCCAAATGCTTAATCTCATGGATACGGTTCTTCCCTTCCTATGTCCTACGCAACGCGCCTCCACGTTGTTCCGACAGCTAAGTCGGCATTCCGCAGCTCAATTTTGCGAACCGGGCTTTCGTACCTCGGCGGCTGAAGCCCGCCTTGATTCTGGTGCCTTCATTGCCGCGGATGAAGCCCGGGCCTGACCGGCGGCGGATGTTTGCGCGACTGTGAAGTCATGCCCTTTCCCAATGCGCCAGATAGTCGGCAGTTTTAGCGTGGCTGAAGTCATCCCCTTCATAGCCCGTTGCGTCCGGCTTTCGTAACAGCGCCTCATTTATGCGCATTACAGCGCTTTCTCGGGTGCCGCTGCTTCAATTCCGGCCGCTGCTGCAGCTGCCGCCGATCCTGAAAGAAATCTGCGACGTGAAATTGTGTTTGACATCGCTTGCCTCCTTTTCCAGTTATTGCGCGGTGATGATGATCGTCACGTCATCGGAGCTCGCAGAAACGGAAACGCGCGAATGTGCGAGATCAAGCTTGAACTTCCCACCATCCACGCTGACGGTAGCCCCTTTCGGAAACTGGTATTGAGGCACAAATATCTCTGTATCGGCAGAGATCGTCTTATCCGCTTTGTACGTATAGCGGAAGACCTTCGACTTGGAGTCAAACTCCATCGAAACAGGTGTGCCAGCGGTCGCCACTGCATAGGGCCGTACAACCTCTTCGAGGGCGCGGCCGCCGGAGTTGATATCTGCCGAATTCTTACGCTGATCAGGGCTATAGATCGAATAGTCCTCGTTATTCCAGTGATCGCCCTTTTCATTGCTGTTATCCGCCGAGTAACACCAGATCGAGTAAGACGATAACGTCTTGTCGAGCGCTCCGTAGTACAGTCGCGCATACTCTTCCAGAGCGCTGAAGTCACCTGTCCGATAGGCATGTTTGTCGTTGACGTCGTACGGAACTCCAACCTCTCCAAACCACGTAGGAACCTGGCCGATTCCTTGTCCTTTTGTCTTTGCCTCTCCAATCTGCTTCACATAGGAGTCAACAACTGCATCGCTCCCAGTGATCGCTTTGTTCGAGAAGATCGGGTACGTCGTATCCACTTCGTAATGCTTGCTCAGCATCGGCACAGCATCATAAAAATGCGGCTCGCTGATCGCGCCCGGAGCACCCAATGCCAATTCCTTCTGATTCCCGTCAAAAGCCGATGCCTCCTGGGCAATCAGCGCATTTGGCGAAATCTCATGGATCGCCGTTGCAATTCGCCGGTGAAGCGCGCCGACATAAAAGTTAACCCCGTGTTTCTTGGCTCCCACTGCGGCAAAGTAATCTGGCTTCAACAAGACCGGTTTGCCGTCCACGACATCCCAGACACCTAGGCGACGCCATAAATCTTCGCTGCCTTGTGCCCAGAGCCGATTCGCGGGCAGTGTCTGCTTTTCCGGAGTGAATCCGGAAGCAGCCTGCATATAGTCCCAATAGCTTGGTGCTGGACTACCAGGCGCCTCATAGTGGCCCATTACCATCATGAATGTCTCTGGGGAACGGAGGTCGCTGACACCGAGGAAACCGGAACCCGGCTCGTTGTAAGTGTCGTAGCCGGCCACGTTGTTAAGATCACGCAATCGCAAAGCTACCTGACGCATTGCGTTGACGTAGTGACTCTGAAGCCATTCCTGCACGGGAGTTCCGTCTACTTTCAGATCTGGAGCGAAATCATTTCCTGCCCACAACAGCGTTTCCATTGTGTCAACCGATAAGCGGGCTGCAGTCGGCGGCCAATATCCCGGCCCGCGAGCCGGTTGCTTCTGCGGTGCTCCGGGTTCATCGTGCGGTCGGGGAGCAACCCGATCTTCGAAAGCGTCCAGTAGGGAGCTCCGTCACCACCCGAAGCACGCGAATAAAAATCCTGATGCAAATCGATAACCACGCGGATTCCGTATCTGTTCGCTCGCTTTACCAGCTCATGCAGATAGTCCAGGTAAGCCTTGTCATATACGCCCGGGCCTGCGTGTTCAATCGCTTCCCACGTCACAATCAGACGCTCAAACGTGAAGCCCCAGCTTTGCAGACGGCGAAAATGTTCGTCCGCCTGCGCCAGTGGAAATGGACGCCCTACGAATGAGACCGTACGCGGATCGGAGGATGTCTTCGCGGGGATCTTGCTGGTACCGCCAAGATTGACGCCGCGCAAGATAAGGGTGCGGCCCTGATCGTCCTTGAAGGCTGTTCCGTCCGTATGAATGCCTCCGGAAGACTGCGCTCCAGCGGCAGCGACCGTCAGCACGAGGGCCACAATCACGGCCAAGACTCGGCCGAGGCGTCTTCCGCACCCTATCCAAATGCCGGCTTGATCACATACCCCAAAGATACGCCCTATATTGCTCTTACCCATTTCAACCTCCGTAGCTCATGCATTCGACTCGGCGTCG
>CAILBQ010000560.1 GCA_903832475.1 uncultured Acidobacteriota bacterium
AGGCGAACGCACGCTGGTCGAGTGGGAGGTCGGATGGCTCGCGGGATATGAAAATTCAAAGCCGGTAAGGGTTGGGAATGCAGCGGCCGAACAGGTGCAGCTTGACATATACGGAGAGACCCTCGATGCCTTCTACTGGGCGCGCGGCCGCATTGGCGATCAACGTGAGAGCGACTTCCATTTGATTCGGGGGCTTATCTCTCATCTTGAGACAATCTGGCAGGAGCCCGACGAAGGTATTTGGGAAACGCGCGGCGGAAAGCAGAATTTTGTCTACTCGAAAGCGATGGCCTGGGTAGCCTTTGACCGGGCCATCAAGCTTGCTGAAGACTGGGATTTTGCAAGCGCTGACGGACTGCCGATCGACGAGTGGAAGAGTACGCGCGATGCTATTCACAGCGAGGTTTGCGAGCGCGGATTCAATCAAGATTTGAACAGCTTTACGCAGACGTATGATTCGATGGAACTGGACGCGTCTGGTCTGCTGCTGGCGATGGTGGGATTTCTTCCGCCAACGGATGCGCGCATCGTTGGAACGATCGAGGCGATTGAGAAGCACCTGACGCAGGATGGTTTTGTTTTGCGCTACAACACTGCGACGAGCGGCGACGGCCTGCCCGCGGGCGAAGGCGCCTTTCTGGCCTGCTCCTTTTGGCTGGTCAGTAATCTTGCGCTGATCGGCCGGAAAGAGGACGCGGCCAAGCTTTTTGAGCGCCTGCTTGACCTGCGCAATGACATGGGATTGCTGTCGGAAGAGTACGACGTGGGCAAGAAGCGTCTTGTGGGCAACTTCCCGCAGGCTTTTTCGCACATCGCGCTGATTGGCGCCGCCTACGCGCTGGAAGAGCAAGGCCATCTCAACCGTCACGATGCAGCTTGAGGTTCTGGACCTCGCTATTCCATGAGGACGCAAGAGGAACAGACGCAGCGCACGCGGTCACGCCGGTGCGAGCGAATGCCTTTTGCGGCTGGAACTGAAGCCGATCCTCGAATTGGATGCTTGTACGGCTTGCTCCCACATCTCCCATACATGGCATAGGGAGATGTGGGTTATCCGGCGTTTGCCTGCATGTTCAGATGCCTACTTGATGGTATAGGCGGCGGTGACGACGGGGCTGTTGGCGTGGCCGGTGGCGACGGCGATGGCCTTGATGGTTTCGGTGACGGCTACGGAAATGGGTGCGGTGTACCTGGTCGATGCGGTGGTGGGCGTTGTGCCGTTGGTGGTGTAGTAGATCACGGCGCCGGTGGTGGCGTCGGCGAGAGTTACCTTTTGAGCGCCGGTGTAGGTGCCTGCCTTGGGCGAGAAGGTTGGTGGCGCGGTGGTGATGGAGTAGGCGGCGACGGCGGTCTTGCTGGTGGTGAATCCGCTGGCGACGGCGATGGCTTCGATGGTTTCAGACGCGGACACGGTGATGGGTGCGGTGTATTTGGTCGATGCGGTGGTGGGGGTGGTGCCGTTGGTGGTGTAGTAGATGACCGCGCCCTTGCTGGTGTCAGTGATGGCGATCTTCTGGGCGGTCTGGTAGTTGCCTGGGGCGGGAGTGAATGCGGGAGTGGCCGCGGGGCCGAGCGTGCCGTTGAGGCTGGTGGTCGCCGAGGTGCTGGTGTTGTAGAGGCTGTCTCCGACGTAGTCGGCGTCGACGAGGTGGGCGCCGGTGCCGATGGGGTTGATCTTGAGGGCGGTGGCGGTGGCGGTCTCGGTGAGTTTGGCGGCTTCGATGGTGAGAGTGCTGCCGGTGGTCGATACGATGTCCTGGTTGGTGACGGCGTAGTTGGAGAAGCCGGTGCCGGAGAAGTCGCCTGTGACGATGTTGACGGGGTTGATGCCGGTGGCGAGCGGGATGGTGGCGGTGAAGGTCCCGTTACCCTTGCCGAGCAGGATGGAGACGGTCTTGTCTCCGCTGTTGACGACGGCGAGGTCAGCGAAGCCGTCTCCGTTGAAGTCGCCGACGGCGATCGACGTGGGGGCGTGGCCGACGGCGATGGTGGTGTCGGCGGTGAGGGTTTCGTTGCCGTGGCCTAAGAAGATGGTGACGTTGTTGCTGCCGTTGTTGACGACGGCGAGGTCGAGGTAGCCGTCTCCGTTGAAGTCGCCGGTTGCCATGGCGATGGGGTGGGTGCCGACGTTGTAGGAGGCGGAACCGGGGAAGAAGTATCCCTGACTGTTGTTCTGGAAGATGGTGACGTTGTTGGCGCCGCTATCGGCGACGACGATGTCGGGGTATCCATTGGTGTTGAAGGCTCCGACGGCGAGGGCGAGAGGGTCGTTGCCGATGGCGTTGAGAGTAGGCGTGCCGAAGGTGCCTTTGCCGGTGCCGAGTAAGGGAGCGAAGCAGTAAATGCCGTAGATGATGCCGGGGACGGCGAAGTCTTCATAGCCGTCGCGGTTGAAGTCGCCCGCGACGATGCCGTTGACGTTAGCCAGGCCGCCGAGGCTGAAGGGCGTGCCCATGGCGCCTCCGCCTTTGCCGTTGCCGGTAAAGAAGGCTGCGTTGTTTGTGCCGGTGGCGTTGTCGCTGACGGTGATGATATCGAGCGGGCCCGAGTTGACGAAGGGCGCAGCGACCATGGCCTGGTTGTTGGGCTGCGCGGTGTAGGTGGTTGCGGCCTGGAAGGTTCCGTTGCCTACGCCGAGCAGGATCTGGAGGTAGCCGGTGGTGCCGTTGGTGCCGATGGCGAGGTCGGGAATGCCGTCGCCGTTGAAGTCGGCGGTGAGGATGGAGAGGGGCTGTGGCTTGGTGGCGGGGCTCTGGGTGTTGGTCCAGGTCTGGGTCGCGGCGCCTGCGCCGAGGGCGACGGTGGCGAGGACGGTGTTGCTGTCGGTGGTGTCTTTGAACTCCACGTTGCCGGCGGGGGCGACGTCGACGGCCTGGCCGGTGACAGTGGCCTTGAGGGAGTAGTTGCCGGTGGTTCCGGACTGGGCGATGGTGGTGGTGGTGAGGCCGTAGACGAGGAGAGGCTCAGCGGTTGAGGTGCTGGCGGCGTCGGTGACGGTGCTGACGAATTCAGCCTTGTAGCTGTGGGAGCCGGCGCGAGGGACGAACTTCAGCGTGGCTTTGCCGGTCGAGGCCAGGGCCGCGGTTCCGAGCAGGTGGATGTCCGAGCAGAGCTTGGCGGTGGCGTCGCAAAAGTTGACCTGGCCGAGAGCGAGGGGCTTGCCGGCGACTTCGACGGTCGCGGTAAGGGTGACCATGGCGCCGGCGTCGATCGAGGAGACGCTCAGGCCGGCGGCGTTGGTGATGGCCAGAGTAGTGGTCGTGGACGCGGCGGCGGCGAAGAGGGCTGGGGTCGGTGCCAGGAGCAGCAGCAGGGCGGCGAGGCGGCTGGTGCGGAAAGTGATCTGGTGATTCTGGCCCGTGAAGTGATTTCCTGCGGCCTTGAGTGATGTGCGCATCGCGACTCCTGGTGTTCTGCGGCCCGGTACGGCTTTCCCCACGTCCGCAGGTGTTTGCTTAAGACTGCGGGGAGCGGGGGCAAATACCCTCATGCGGGAGGTTCTTTTGTCGGGGGATGAGAGAAGGATAGCAGTGGGAGAGGTGGCGGGGTGATTTGGAGGCATTTCTGGTGGAGTTGGGGTGCTGTTGTTCGGAATTTGGCCAGTCGTGACGAAGTTGCATCCAACTGAATTGAACCGTTGCGAGTGCGGCGCGAATGGCAGAAGGGTACCGATGGAAGGCAGACGATGGAATTTGGGCGAGTCGAGTGACGTTGGGACGATGCGGTCGCCGCTCAAGGTGCTATGCGTCGATGCGAAAGTGATTTCGGAGACGATGGCCAAGATTCTTACGCTGAACGGGTTTCAGGCCTCGTTTGCGGTGACGGCGGGGGCGGCGGTGGAGTTGGCGCGGGTTGATACTCCGGATGTTGCGATCATCGATTGGATGATGGCGGCGGCGATGTCGGATACGTATGCGAATGGGGTGCAGGCGGCGGTTCGACTTCGAGCTGTGGCGCCGGGTTGCCGCTTCATTTTCCTGGCCAGCGTTTCAACCATGTTGCTGAGTATCGAGGAGCTGGGGCGGACGCTTCTGGGAGGAGAGTACGTCGCATTGACCAAGCCGGTCCGTCCGCAGATCATTCTGGATCTGCTGCATGAATGGCGGGGAGGCCGCGCGATGCAGATACGGGATACGGGTCGTGCTGCGGTGTGTCCCGTTCCTCCGGCCAATCTTTGATAGACTTGCTCGGCCATGAACATCCCTAAGCTTCGACTTCTCTCTTTTGTGCTGTGCCTGACGGCTTCTGCAGGCGCACAAACTGTCATTCCTCTGTATCCGGGCGCCGCGCCGGGTTCTGGTCCGGGGAAAAATGAGGAGAAGCAATACTTCTCCAAGATCTGGAACACGGATGTGGTCACGAACGTGACGCAGCCGACGCTGACTGTGTTCAAGCCTGCGCCGGACTTGAAGATCAACACGGCGGTGGTAATCTGCCCGGGAGGCGGGTTCATGGCGCTGTCGATCAACAGCGAGGGGATCGATGTGGCCAAGTACCTGGCGGCGCGAGGCGTGACCGCTTTTGTGCTGAAGTATCGGCTGGCGCATACCGGCGACGACGCGACGGCGGAGTTTGGGGCGTTGTTTGCCGATCGGCCGAAGTTCGATGCGGCGATGAAGGATGAGATTCCGCTGGC
>CAILBQ010000561.1 GCA_903832475.1 uncultured Acidobacteriota bacterium
GCCCCGGCTATATCGACACTCCTATGTGGGACGAGTGGCTGTCATCCTCACCTGATCCTGAGAAGCTTGCCTCAGACACCGTCGCGCTCCATCCTCTTGGCCGCCGCGGTCTCCCGAGCGACGTTTCCCAGGCCGTGGCGTATCTTGCCGGCCCACAATCAAGCTGGGTCACCGGAACGCACCTGGTCATTGACGGCGGCCTCACCATTCGTGCTCATCCATAGACAAGGAATGAGAAAGGCCTGAAGTTCAAGGGGGAATGGAAACAGAAGAGCGAAGATCCCGCGCCATATTCTGCTCCTTCTTTGGTACGAAAAGCGAAATTCCAATAGAATTCTCGCGTCGATGTTGGTTGCAGCAGTTTTTCCAGTATTCAGGCGCCCTGCCTCCGGCCTATCATGGCACATCCCCACCTGCAAACTTGCGGAGGCCGGAGCGCATGAAAAAGTCGAAATCGGCATTGGGCGGAACACTCAAACAGGAATTCAAGAAGGATCTTGAGCTATTCGAGAATTTCCTGGTGATGCTGAACAACTCCAGTCCTATCCGCAACGTGGAACTGATGTGGGCCGAGGACCTGGATCTGTTTGAGCCAACCCAGCGCCCTCGCGTCACTACTGGCGACGCGCTGGTGCAATTGCAGCCCGCGCGAACACCGGGATCTGGGGAACTTGATGGGCCGGGAAGAACTTCTCCCAGCCCCAGCACGTATTTCTGCGATCTCGTTCACGGTTTCGGAAGCCATGAAGAGCAGACCTGTGGCCGCAGCGACAAGCCTGCTCGCGAACGCTGCCGCGCCACCGGACGCAGCCAGGTGTACCCGTGTCATGTCGGACTGACCGACATTGCGGTGCCGGTCAGTTGCGAAGGCCGCTATATCGGGACGCTCTTCAGCGGCCAGGTTCTCACGCACGAGCCCACAGCGCAAGGCTTCGCTTTCGTGAAGGCCGCGCTGGAAGGGCAGCCGCACATCGATATCGTCAAGCTTGAGGAGGCTTACTACCGCGTGCCGGTTGTGACCACGGCCCAACTGGCGGAAATGCTGCGCGTGCTGGAAGTCTTTGCCCGCTACCTTGCCAATGCCTGGAAGCGGTTGGAAATCATGAGCGATTTCCAGCGGGTTCGCGAGCGCGAACTGGCTCTCGATCGTCGTCAGCTTGCTGAAATGCTACTGGCAGGGCAGTTGAATCACGGACCTGAAAGCAATATCGAAAGTATGCGTGCCTTGGCGTTGAGCGTAGGACTGGATCGCCTTCCCGACCGCGTTCTGGTGATGCGACTTCAGACGCCGGCTTCTGAGATCGGCGAACTGGAGACTCCGCACGAAGACGCAGAGCGTACCGCGGCCATCGGCAACCACCTTACGTTTGCGCGTATCGCGCATCTCATCGAAGACCGCTGCCGCAGTTGGCCCAACACACTGGCCATGGTCGTAACTCCGGGCGAAATCTGTATCTTCACGGCACAGAAGGCCCGCACCCCCAGTCACGAACGCATCCTGCTTGAAGAGATGGCGCAGGGGTTGCTGCGTACCGCCCGCGCTCAGGGCATGACTCACGCGCGGGTCGGCATCTGCGGTCAGCATCATGTCTCCGCCGAACTGCTGCGCGCCTATCACGAAGCGTCCTCGGCTCTCGATGGCGGCCACTCGACGGTCAACTGGTTCGACTCGATTCCCGGACGCCAGCAGCAACCAGTTCAAGCGCTTGCCAGCGTGCTCAAAGCGCTGCAGGCCGCCGAACCCGCGGCGATCACCAGTGCGGTGCGGGAATTTCTTGCCGCCGCCGCGCCCACCACCACCAGCATCGCCCAGCTCCAGCAGGCACGCGGCCTGCTCACCTGGGCCTGCGAACACTTGGCTCGCGAACTTGCTACCCTGGGCACCAGCGTTGCCGCGATTAGCTCCGCGAAAGAGAGCGCGGTGCAAGTGATCGTTTCCTCTCCTAGCTCGTTTGCCATGGCTGAAGCGTTCCGCGGATTTGTCGACTCCATGCGCCAGCAGGTTATGCAGCTCTTCAGCCAGCGCGAAGAGAAGATCGTGCTCGAAACGCAGCGGCTGGTACGCGAATTAGGTCCGGAGAAAGTCACTATCCAGGACATTGCGCGCGACCTTAAACTTTCCGCCGGCCATCTCGGCCGCGTCTACAGCCGCACCACCGGCCACACTCTCGAGGAGTATCTGATTCGCCAGCGCCTTGAAATGGCGCGCCGCCTGCTGCTCGATCCGCGACTGCACGTTGCTGAAGTCGCCGATCGTTGTGGATTCTGTAACCCGGCCTACTTTGCGTCTGTGTTCAAGAAGTACATGCACTGCACACCGCGTGCATTTGCCAGCCAGCCGCAGCGCTGGGGCTCGGTGCAGCCCATGACGGCCATGCTGGACCGAGCTGGATGACAAGAAGTTCAAAAAGAAAGTTCGAGGAAAACGATGCGAGCTCTGGTGTACACCGCGCCTTTGCAAGTGGCGATCGAAGATCGGCCTCGTCCGCAGGCCGCGGAAGATGAAATCGAAATTGCCATTGCCACTGCCGGCATCTGCGGCTCTGACATCTCCGGCTTTCTCGGCCACAGCCGCCGCCGCATTGCACCTCTGGTTCTGGGCCACGAACTGGTCGGCCGCCGCGTCGACGATGGTCGTCGCGTGGTCGCCAACCCACTCGTCAGTTGCGGCCACTGCTCCGCATGCAAGAGCGGGGCGCAGAATCTTTGCCCCACCTGGCGGCTGCTGGGCATGGACCAGACCTCCGGCTGCTATGCCGAATTTGTCTCTGTCCCGGCGGCCCAGGTCTACCCCATTCCCGATCATCTTCCCGACACGCGCGCGGTGCTCGCTGAGCCGTTGGCGAACATCGTTCACCTCTTCCGCCTGGCGTCGCCGCAGCCTTTCTTTCGCATGGGCATCGTTGGCGGAGGCACCATGGGAGCGCTCGCTTTGCTCACCGCCCTTCGCCTCGGGGTCCGGGATGTGCTGGTTGAAGACGTCAGTGAAGTACGGCTCGATGTCGCTCGTTCGATGGGCGCTACGCTGGCTGCCAACGTTTCGACTGACGACGGCCGCAGCCAGGCGAAGGAATTCGCCGGTCATGGACTGGATTTTGTTCTCGATGCCAGCGGCTCCGATTCCGCGCGGCAGGCTGCCTTTGATCTTTGCCGACCCGGCGGCACCGTCATGCTTCTCGGCATGGCGAAAGAGCGCAGCGAAATCGACTTCGTCACCAGTATCCGCAAAGAGCATCGCGTGATGATGTCCTTCGCTTATACCCCTGTCGACTTTGAGCGCTCGCTCTCGCTTCTCATCGCCAACGAAATCGACCTGACTCCGTGGACTGTGGAGATGCCTCTTGAACAAGGCCAGGCCGCCTTTGACAGGATGACCAAGTCGCCAGGAGATACGCTGAAGATGCTGCTGCGCGTGTCGTGAACGCGCGAACCGCATCCAGCCGCCTGAATCAAACGGGCTTCAGCGCGATCGCCTCATCGCGTGCTTCGAAAACGAATTTGAAGCATCTTTCGTCTTGCAAATAGGATCGGGATCGATAAGTTGATGAGACGCGACCCTTAGGCGATGTCTTTGCCATCTATTTGCGAATACCACGTCTCCGTGCTGATCGAGTACATGCTCACATCGATAGCTTTCGGTCCCCACACGATGTCGTGCGTATAGACAAAGCCCACGCGCTCGAGCAGCTTGCGTGAGTTGTCGTGCCCCATGCCATGGCCGGCGACAATCTTCGCCAAGCCTAGCGTATCGAAACCATACTCGAGTACTGCGCGCAAAGCCTCCTCTCCGAGCCGAAGCCCCCAGGCGGACCGCATGAGATTCACGCCCACTTCGATGATCTTTGCATCCATCGACCAAGGCCGCAGACCGGCACATCCGACGAATTCGCCGGTCTCGCGCAAGAACATCGGCCAGTACTGCATTCCGCAACTGCTTTCTCGCTCACACTCTGCTAGAAGTCGTTCGCGCGCCTGTTCCGGGCTCATCGCGCCGCCGAAAAAGCGTGTCACGTCTGGATCGCACCATAGGGCTTCAGCAAGCGCGGTATCCTCCTCGGTCCAGCTCCGAAATGTCAGTCGGGCAGAAGATAAGCCCTTCATTGAGGCACTCCAATTCTTTCTCTGTGCTTCATTCGACTTGTCGGCACCGCATCGCGACACAACCGGCGGCCTATTTGTGTTGTTTGCGCGTCGTGCCGGAGGATCGATTCTTCGAGGCGCGCGAACCGGCGATGAGAATATCAACGAGACGTCGTGCGCTCGGCTCCCATCCCGGCAACGATGTGGTGTGAAAGACGCCGATAAGGGCGCGAAGAAAGTCTTCAGGTTTGGTTTCCGGGCGCAGATCGCCGCTGTCGATGGCACGCTGGACCGATGTGAGGAAGGCTGAATGAATGAGGGAGCGGGATCCTTCCAGCAGGCGCATCGAGCCGCCGGCGACGCTGTCCATCGCCGGGAGGATAAGCATTTTGCTGTCAACATGGGCAATAAACAAGAGCATCCAGGCGCGAAGCGCGTCTATCGGCGGCATGGTTGCGGCAAAGCGCTGTTCGGCGGCCGCCAGCTTTTCGACCTCATTGCGGTAGACCGCTCCGATGAGATCGTCGCGCGTGGGAAAGTGGCGATACAGTGTGGCGTTGCCGACGCCGGAAAGGCGCGCGATTTCATCCAGGCTGGCAGCGGCGCCGTCGCGCGTGAATACATCTTTGGCCGCGGCAAGAATGCGCTCACGATTTCGTTCCGCGTCGGCGCGCGGCTTGCGGGTAGGCGGAGGTGGAGCGAGCTTCTTTCTGGACACGGAAATATTTCCAAAAAATCGTGCAACCGGGGACACTCCCCGTTTATCTTACTTATGCGGGGACTATCCCCGTTTTATAAGGCGCAGGCCCGGATGTCAACCTTGACGCGGCCTCCGATGCTCTGCGCCGACAACAACCGAAGGAGTCAGCATGCGTATTTTCGTTACGGGAGCTACAGGATTTATTGGCACGGAACTAGTGAAGGAATTGATCGAGGCAGGACATCAGGTGCGAGGACTGACGCGCAGCGATGCTGGCGCGGAGCAGCTGAAGGCGGCTGGGGCCGAGGTGCATCACGGCAACCTGCAGGACCTGGAGAGCCTGCGCAGCGGAGCAGCCGGGATGGATGTCGTGGTGAACCTGGCGTTCAGCCACGATGACATGTCCAAATTTGCGGAGAACGCGAAGGACGAGATTCAGGCAATCGAGGCGCTGGGATCGGTGATGGCGCCAGGAAAGCTGCTGGTGGTCACTTCGGGTATCGGAATCACAGCCGGTGAGCCAGGCCAGATTCGCAAAGAGACGGAC
>CAILBQ010000562.1 GCA_903832475.1 uncultured Acidobacteriota bacterium
CCGTTTGAACATAGGTCGGAAATTCGATGATCTGGCTGCGTATCGGACTGTAAAAGACCCAGCCCGTCTTGATGCGTATCTTTCCCGGGCCGCGCTGGCTGCCCGACAGGAAAACTTCCACCCCGACAAACCCGGCCCCGATCCTGGTCACCGCAACGATGTAATTGAAAAAGATCAAGACACCCACAACAGTACCCAGAGTAATGAGCCCAGGACGCACGAACTTTCTCAAATCGGAAGGATCAAGTCCTCCCGCGTCCCTCCTGCCCGACTGATTGCCTTCACCGAAGATAGTCATGGTCTTGCCTCCAAAATTGCCACAAAACAACGGGCAGCCCAACACAAAGCAACACAAGGATCGCCATGCCCGCATACACGGCGCGGTCGCTGGGCTCGTTCAGCAGGTGAAACGCATTCACCATGCATTCGTACCCCAGGATGAGAACAAGAAGAGAAAGCAGGATTCGAACGATCGTTTTCATTGACTCCTGGCCGGTCTAGCTGGCCTCTTACAGACAACGAAGCGTGCGCCGCAACCGGCATGCCACGAACTGGCACCGGGGCGCCGACCCTGCTAGGGCTCGAGAAAGGAAGGATACATCGTGCTACCCCCGCCCACCCACGTCCGACGTCGGCAATGGATGAACACAATCACAACAGTATACGACCGGGCGCATAAGGAATCCGTCAAGGTTCCTTCGCGCGTTTAGTTAATTCATCGGAATTAGACACAGTTACCTTCATCCAATGGACTCTCTCGATTGACTAAGTGTGTCTAAGTTGTGACCTGCACCCGCTTACCTTGACAGTGCAGGTCGGCGGTAAGTTCGGTTAAAACTTGTAGCTCACCCCCACCCCAAACACCTTCCGCGCCTGCAGATTCACCGGCACCACCACTGGCCCTTCCGGCGTCGGCAACTCGGTGTACCCAATCTGCCCCGCCACCTGCCCAATTCCTGCATCCACACTGAACCGCGCATGCTCCCGCTGGGTCCACCGCACCGCATAATCCAGCGTCGTCGGAATATGGCCGCCCCCAGGCACCAGCAGTCCCAGGTTTTTCACGTGATAGGGCTCCTGCGTAAACCCTGCCGCCGGCACGATCGCCGTATGCCACGGACCCGGCAGAGGAAATCCTACACCGCCGAAAAGTCTGCCCCCAAATCGCGTCGCCTGCCCACCTATCCCGTAAATCGAAGCATTGGTCGCCTTCCACCCAATGTTCAGCAGCAGCGGCACTTTCAAGTTCAACGCCGTCTTGGTAACGGCCACATACACGTCCTCGTTCGTGTAGGACTTCCCATCGATCGCGCCCGTCACAAAACGGTCCCCCGTCCGCACCACAAATCCCGCCGCCACCCCCGGCGTCCACTTGCTCTTGAACGAGTTCTCCGGCAGAATCACACCCTTGCCGTGAAAGATATTCATCCCACTGTATTCCCACAGCGAACTGAAGTACGGATTGTTCCCGTTCGTATGAGCGCTGCGCGTGTAGCCCACCTCAGCCCAGTTGCCGAATCCCTCTGTGACGCTCGCCGTATGCACATCACCTATCACCGTGCCGGCATGAATGAAGTGATACCCCAGCGAAGGATGCGAGAAAAACGACCCCTTTGCCGACTGAACAACGTACGCCGTGGGCGTAATAAATCCGCCCGTCTGACCCTCCAGCGTCAAGTTCTGCGCTTTCGACAGACACGCAGCCATCAGTCCAGCAAGCGCGACCAAACAAACCGCCGCTGTTTTCCAAAAACAAATTGTTAATTTCACCTGGAACTCCTCCCAAACTTAAGGAGTGTTTCCAAGCGAAGATTGACTTGTCAACTGTCAGTGACCCTCTGGAAGGCGCTCAGAGCGTTCAACGCCGCTCTGGCGTCACTGAAACCAGGTGGGCATGCATGACAAATCGTTTCGGAGCCGGTCCGATATAGTGAAAAGGATAGCAAGTGATCAACGCCAATTCCGGCCGGGAACGTATCCCCAGGACACTCACCTGTTCCGGCAGCACGATCTCCGTCCGGTCCACCTGATAGTGATACGTTCCCGTTCCATCGGTCAACCGCACATCCATCCCGGACTCTACGTTTTCTAACCGCCGCAGAAACGTGTCGCGATGTCCCGCCAGTCCCACCGTTCCCAAACCACCCGGGTACGCCGTCCCTTCAATGTGCCCGACACCGCGCATCAGGCTTTCCTCGTTGATCCCCACAACGATCGGCACGTCCAGTCCAAGCGCTTCGATTTTCAGCCTGCCCAGAATCTGGTCTGCCAACAAGGTTCCGCTGGCGTCCGGCCCTCCACTAGAACCGGTTCCAGCCCCTTTTACCCCACTTGCCTCCCCTGGGGCTTGGTGCACGAACTGCAGCGCCTCCGCATCTGTTCGCTTCGCAACTGCCAGCGCGTAGACGCAATAGCCCAGGCCCAGGAAAGCGACAATCCAGGTAACAATTTCTATTTGCCCGAGAATTGTCCGCATTTTTCCCAACTATCCATGGACAGTCTTCAAAAGCATCCTCGTGAGCAGCAGGCCGCCGCAGAGCGCGCAGAGGCCTATCAGGAGAAACAACGGAATAAACCCCGCCGTGTGGGGCAGCGCTTTCAGCTTCACGTTGCTCTCCGCCATTTGAGAAGTCTCAGCCGGAACCATCTGCTCCCCGATCTTGTACTTGCTCGCCGATATCTTCGGCGCCTCGTTGCTGTTCGGGGATACCGGTTCGGGAGTCAATGTCCAGAGCGTCACCGCCTGGATCTCATCGTTCGTAAGGCTGCTCAGGACCGAGGAACGCCCTTCTGACTCCGGATCGACCGCCAAAACTGGGACCCGGTTCAACGTCGCAAGTGAAACGGCGTCATTCTTCGGATATGCGAATTCCACCGCCTTCGCACCACCTCGAAAAGCAAAACCACGCAGCGCCGCCGCCCCATCCGGTCCCTTGTCCCACGCCACTGCTCCTGGAGAAGGCAGGCTCTTCAACGGAACACCTACGAAGATCGCGTGAGGCGAT
This sequence comes from uncultured Acidobacteriota bacterium, assembly GCA_903832475.1. Taxonomy (GTDB): domain Bacteria; phylum Acidobacteriota; class Terriglobia; order Terriglobales; family Acidobacteriaceae; genus Acidicapsa. The sequence continues at coordinate 3,006 of CAILBQ010000562.1, forward strand.
CCTCCGCTTCCCTCGACACGCACGATGTAACGCCCGTCGTTTTCGCTCAACAAGGCTATCG
>CAILBQ010000563.1 GCA_903832475.1 uncultured Acidobacteriota bacterium
AATGTAGCTCACGGCTTGAATCATTTCCTGATATTGCATCCGGGTAGGGGCGATAACGGCGACGGTGCCCATGCGCTCGGCGCCGAAGCGGGCCGGAGCGCCGACCAGAACCAAATCCTGCATAGCTTCGTCGGGGCCGATGACGACGCGGACTTCCTGCTGTTTGGCGTCGACGTAAGCGTTGAGCAGCTCGACGAGGCGCTGCTTGGCTTCAAGGGCCATAAGCATCTGGCGGAGGCGTTCGCGGTCAAGTTCGCCGGCGAGCAGGTTGGCCATGCCTTCGACATAGATAGTGGGGCCGGCGGCGTCGGCGGCGAGGGCTCCGCGGCGGCATAGCTCGTCGAGAGCGCTGAGCCGATTCTGGTATTCAGCCTGCTCGGCCTGGATGCGGCGGGCGACCTCGGTGCGGATGCGGTCGAGAGGCCAGCCGCGGAAGTTGTCGTTGAGATAGCGGGCAGCCATCTCCAGGTCGTCGTAGGTGAGGTCGCGGTCGATGAGCAGGACGCGATCCTGAACGGCTCCGGCCTTGGTGACCAGCACGGCGAGGACGCGGCCGGTGGCGAGGCGGGAGAAGTGGATGTGCTCGAGGATCTGCTCGGCGGCGGAGGTGGCGACGGCCACGCCCAGGCCGCTGGAGATGAGGGCGAGAACGTGCGAGGTGCGTTCGAGGTACTGCATGGGCGAGGTGACGCCGGTGAAACTGTCTTCGATCTGCTCGCGGCGCTGGTCGCTCAAGTGAATCGAAGAGGAAGCGGTCGCCGAGTTGGCCGCGCCCTGAAGCTGGGCGACATGATAGCGAAAGGCGAGCGGGGTGGGCAGGCGACCGGCCGAGGTGTGCGGCTGGTCGAGCAGGCCGAGGTCGCCGAGCACGACCATCACGTTGCGGATGGTGGCGGAGCTGAGGCCTTCTTTGTTTTCGAAGTGGCGGGCGACGGCCTGCGAGGAGACGGGCTCGCCGGTGGCGATGTAGATTTCGATGATGGCAGTGAGCACCAGCCGCTCTCGCGGGCTGACGCGGAACTCGTGCATCGGGGTGCCCTCTGGGAAGTTGCTGGTAGAAAACGACTTATGTTGAAAATCTTAGTCTACTTCCCTCTTTTATTCTAGGCAGCGGGGGTGGGGGTGTCAAGAAACTTGAGTGTGAGGTTCGAGGGTGGTCCGTCGAGGCCTTGCTGTGTTCTGCGATAACGCATCATCCCAGGAAAACCTTTCGATACCGAGGCTTATCATTAGACAAGTCGCAAAATGCGACCGTGCACAGGACAATCGGGGGCCGCAATGGCGCTGACACGGGATAACCACTTCGTTCCCCAGTTGTACCTCAAGAATTTCGCGTCCGCTTCGAACGAGGTTTACGAATATCGAACCCTTGTATCCCATTCAAGTGTGCCCATTTGGAAATCCGTGCATGTGGCTGGAACGGGATATGAGAAAAACCTGTACACGAGGATTGTCCGCGGAGAAGAAGCAGATGACATTGAACAATGGTTAAGCCGGGAGTTTGAAACGCCCGTCAGCGAGCCATTGCAAAGGGTGTTGGAGGATCGAGAACTCTCGCAAAGCGATTGGGAAATACTTACACGATTTCTAGCATCCCAAATCGTCAGAACTCCCGCGTTTCTCATAAAGAACCTGCCGCGCTGGAATCAGATGACTCCGCAGATATTGGACCAGACTTTGAGAGACGTCGAGCAACGCTTGCGCGAAGCGAAAAAACTGGGCCAAAGGGTCGTCATCGAAGATCCAACTTGCCATACCGATGAATTCCCTTTGCGATTAGAGCGCAAAGATCTCCCCGAAGAGAAGAAGGTTCAATTTACAACGAAAGTCGTGGTAGGTCGCGCACTCTGGTTCTACTCGATGAGGCATCTCCTGACGAACACATTGAAAATCCTGCGGAGGCATAAATGGACAATCCTTGAAGCACCGAGTCGCTTGGCGTGGTTCACAAGCGACGACCCTGTTATTTGCCTGAACTTCCGCTCCGAGGTTGATTACGACTTTGACGGTGGCTGGAATAGCCCCCGGGGTAATATCCTATTTCCGCTAAGCTCACGCCATATGATGTTCACCGAGATTGGGGCGGATTCATATCCGAGACGAGTCCCCTCTGGCTACTACGCTAGGTTATTCCGAAGGATTATTGCCGAGCACTCGCATCGGAGAATCTACTCATCAAAGACGGAAGATAAGGTAGCGCAGCTAAAGCCTAGGGTGGTGGACGCAGTCGCTTTTCGAACTGAGAGAGCACTTTGGAGGACCTGGTACGAAGATCAGTCTAGAGCGGAGCTCGCGCTCTAGGTGACCCAGTAGCGGATTGAGCTATTGGCTCCTCATCACTAACTGTTGCCACCACCCTAGTTACATCGATACCAAGTCTATGAGATTCGGCTGTTTGGCTTAGACTAAGTCTTCGGTTGTCCCGTACGGCTAAGGCGCGAATGCAGCACATAGACCATAAAGAGCGGAGCTCCGGTCGACTTTAGGTTAACAATCGGCTTGAAGGACTGACTCACCGATCGAGGTATAGAATCAGGAGTCGCGAAGACGCCGGGGTGACTGGTTCGCATCACTGTCTTAGTCCTGGCAGGTCGGAGGCGTCATGCGATTCTTGGAGGAAACTTGACGCTGCTGCGAACGGGGTTGTGGGGTGTTCTGGTGCTTGGCGTGGTGGGATCGACTGCGATTGGACTGGCGGCGGCGAAGGCGCCGACCACCGACGAAATAACGGCGAATGGGTATCACCGCAGGTGGTGGAAGGAAGCGGTGGTGTACCAGATCTATCCCAGGAGTTTTCAGGACTCGAACGGGGACGGGATTGGGGACCTGCCGGGGATTACCAAGCGGCTGGACTATCTGCAGCAGCTTGGGGTGAACGTGATCTGGCTTTCGCCGCACTATGACTCGCCAAACGCGGATAACGGGTACGACATTCGCGACTACGAGAAGGTGATGCCGGAGTTTGGGACGATGGCAGACTTTGACGCGCTTCTGAAGGGCATCAAGCAGCGGCATATGCGTCTGATTCTGGACCTGGTGGTGAACCACTCGAGCGA
>CAILBQ010000564.1 GCA_903832475.1 uncultured Acidobacteriota bacterium
ACTACATCACCAAGCCCTTCTCCACACGGGAACTGGTAGCGCGCGTCAAGGCCGTGCTGCGCCGTTTTGAACGTCCCACCACACCGACCATCATCAGCTTCGAAGAAGTCATCATCGACGCCAACGCCATGCAGCTGCGTGTGCGCGGCGAGCTGACCACTACCACGGCGACCGAATTCCGCCTGCTCGATTACTTGGCGCGCCATCCGGGACGGGTCTTCAGCCGCGACCATCTGCTTGATGCGGTGTGGGGCGATGCCCGCTTCGTCACCCCGCGGTCGGTCGACGTCTATGTCCGCCGTATCCGTGAGAAAATCGAGATCGATGCGGAAAACCCGCGCTATCTGAAGACGGTTCGGGGCGCCGGCTACCGCTTCGAGATCCCCAAGGGCGAGTAAGTCCTGCAGGCAGCAGCCGGAAAAAAGGACTGGATGCCCCGTATCTCCCGGCGGTTTTTAGGGAGAAGTGGGATTCCACCGATGGCGCAGCATCGACGCAAGTCAGGCTCAATCCGTGACGCGCAAAGTCTTCTACAAACTCCTCGGCCTGTTCTCCCTGCTGCTGGTCTTCCAGGCAGCGGTGATGGAGCTGTTTCTGCACCAGGCCCTGGCTCAGGCAGCGGTCAGTTCCTTGCCCGTCCAGGGAAGGGAAGCGATCCTTTCCGGAGTTGCTGCTCTGCTGGTGGCTCTCCCGCTTGCCGCCTGGTTTTCGCTGAGTATCTCGCGGCGCATGCGGCGCGTGGTCAACTTTGCCCATCGCATTGCCGGCGGCGAGCTCGATGCACGGCTCGACGACCGTTATCACGATGAAATCTCTACCATGACCGAGGCGTTGAATTCCACCGCCAGCAAGCTGGAAGAAAGCTTTGCCGAACTGGAAGATCGCCGCCGCGAACTCGCCGCCCTGCTCGACTCCATGCAGGAGGCGGTCGTCGCTATCACCCGCGAAGGCACCGTGAGTTGGTCGAACGCGCTGATGCAGCGGTTGACCGGCACGCAGATTCGCGAAGGCCGCGCCCTGGTTCAATCCGTCCGCGATCCCGACGTCCTGGCCTGTGCGGAGGGCGCTCTGCGCGATCGCGTGGTGCGCGTGGGTCGGGCGAACCTGCTCGCTCCCGGCCGCATTTTCGAAATCAACGCCGCGCCCATGCCTGGTGGGGGCGCAGTCGTTGTCTTGCACGACGTCACCCGCGTTGAAACCGCCGAACGCTCGCGCCGCGACTTCATCGCCAACGTCAGCCACGAGCTGCGCACCCCGCTTACCTCGATTTCGGGATACGTCGAAACCCTGCTCGAAGATCCAAATCCCAAGCCCGAAACCACCCGCGAGTTCCTTCACATCATCCTCAAGAACTCCAACCGCATGAATCGCTTGACGGAAGATCTGCTGGCGCTGGCCGGTTTTGAGAGCCCGGATTACCAGATTCACCCGCAGCCAATGCGCGCTTCCTCCCTCGTTTCAGACGCCATCGAATCGCTGGCCGGCATGGTCATCGACGGCGTGGTTCTGGAATCAGGCGGCGCTCCCGCCGATGTCGTTCTCGCAGACCCCGACGCCATGACCCAGGTGTTCGGCAACCTGATCGAAAACGCCCTCAAATACGGCAAGTCTGGCGGCAAGATCCGGGTCGGAGCCAGGGCGCTCGATGCCGAAGTCGAGTTTTTCGTGCAGGATTTTGGGCCGGGTATAGCCTTCGAACATCTCAACCGCATCTTCGAGCGCTTTTACCGCGTGGACAAGGCGCGTTCTCGCGAATCCGGGGGCACCGGCCTGGGACTGGCCATTGTGAAACACATCGTGCAGGCCCACGGAGGCCGCATCTGGGTTGAAAGCGAACTTGGCGCTGGCGCCGCCTTCCGCTTTACCCTGCCCATCCCCCCGAAAGCTGTTGCTCAGCCCGCGCGGAACGAGGACGCCGCGGCAACAATCGCAGCCGAGCCGCAGGAAAGTGCTCGTCCGTCGTGACGCATGTTTAACACCCAGTAACATGCA